>CAZUUI010000050.1:4414-5290 GCA_964622955.1 uncultured Chitinophagaceae bacterium
GGTGAAATTTCAATAAGCACTAATACAGGCGCTATTATTGACAATGCTTTAAACGGTAACACAATCTTGCCTTTACCCATTAGAAATCTATTGCCAGGATCTTATTTTATCGATACTAAATTTTCGGCTACTGACATTGTAAGATCATTTTTCCAAATCATAGCTGCAAAAGAAATTATACCGACTTTTACACAATCAGGCAATACTATTACGGCTAATGTGACTGGTGGAATTCCTCCATATACATATATATGGAAAAATGGAAAAAATACAAAATCCATAACTGGAAATCCAGGAGAATCAGTTGATTTGATAGTAGCCGATAAAAATAATTGTGAATCGGGTACTTATACTGCTAAATTCAAGTCTAGTGCTATACAAGAAAGCGATAAATATGGTTTTACTATTACCCCACAATTACTTGAAAAAAATCAAAAATTGACCATTAATTCCAAGTATATAGGAAATATGGATATTCAAATCAATTCGATTGATGGGAAATTAATCTATCAAAAATCAGTTGAATCTAACCATAATTTAGTTACGTTAGACTGGAATGCTCAAATAGCTGGAGTTTATATAGTGAATATTGTAACAAAAGATTTTCAAAGAGAAGTGAAGGTGATTGTTAAATAGTGATTTGCAACTTGTGATTTGTTATTAGTGATTTTAACTGATCTGAAATCCCTTTGAACATTTTCTCTTTCAAAAAAAGCACATCAAATCTTTTCAAACGAATTGAGAAATCTATACTTTGTTGAGTGATTAGAAAATAGTAATTTGTAATTAAATTAACTACGACTATTCAATTTTTAGTAAATTGTTATATTTCTATTTTTCAATCTTATAACAATCTATGCGCATGCACTCGTTGTT
>CAZUUI010000050.1:5300-10413 GCA_964622955.1 uncultured Chitinophagaceae bacterium
TTTCAAACGAATTGAGAAATCTATACTTTATTGAGTGATTAAAGAATAGTAATTATATTTACTATGCCTATACAATTTTTGGTAAATTGTTAATAGTTCTAATTTTCAATCTTTTTATAAAAATAACCTTTTGTAAAACTAGAATCCGTATAGATTTGAAATAAATCCTTGAGAATCAAATCGGGTCTTACTGGACCACGTTCCCAATAATCATTGGCTAAATTACTAGCTACTCGAGCATTATTGTTAAAACATTTTTGGGTTCTAAAAGCTTTTATTTCTTTTGCATATACAAAACTCGCTTCTATTTCTTTATACGAGCTAGCTGTACCCGTATGAATCCAAACATCGGCATTTCTTCCTTTTTTTAAAATTTGCTCAAAACTGAGCGCCAAATTTTCATTACATTGTTTTTCTATAAACAATTTCCCTCCAGCATCTTGCAATACATTGTTAAACAAACTATTAGCACAAGAAATATACCAGTGGTGTTGCCAAGGCAATCCTGTCAACGTAATTGTTTTGGATGGGTTTGTTGATTTTGATTTTTGATATTCTGTTTCTACAATATGTAATATCGAATCCGCTTTTGTTTCTTTTTTGAAAATTGCACCATAAACACGAAGCCATTTGGATTGATTCAATACATTGGACTCTTCATATTCATTGCAGATTAGAAAGGGAATATTATATAATTTTAGTTTTTTTACAAATTCCGATTGAGGGGAAACTTCGGTGTTTAAAAGCAATAAATCAGGTTTTAACTTTACCAATCGCTCAAAATTTACGGTATGATAATCGCCAATTTCTTGAACAGAATCATTATTGAATATCAAAGGATTGTAAAAATAATTCTTATTTGAAACCGCTATTACATATTTCAAAACACCCAATTCATTCAAATACCCTGCGTGAGAAGATGAAAAAATGACAACACGCTTTGGAATAAAAGAAAAATCCACGCTTGACTGCAAATGATTTGACTTGTCAAACGTGGAGATTTTTGTAAATTCTTCTTTTTTTTCGATTTGAAATAATAGCTTATCCTCTATTTTATTGTCTTTTGGCTTGCATCCAATAATTAAAAATAAAATAATCAGAAAACCAAAACGCATCTTATTTTTTTGAAGTATTCCAATTTGAAATCAAGTTTTCCAATACATTCAAAGGCACACTACCATTTTTGAGTACGATGTCATGAAACTCTTTAATATCAAAGCGTTTGCCCATTTCTTTTTTGGATTTTTCTCTCAATTCCAAGATTTTTAACATTCCTATTTTGTATCCTAAAGCCTGTCCTGGCCACAAGAAATAACGTTCAATTTCTTTATGAATATCGCCTTCAGCATTAGCAGTATTTTTCATAAAATAATCAATCGCTTGCTCTCTTGTCCATTTTTTGTAATGAATTCCTACATCCACCACCAATCTTGCCGCTCTAAAAATTTCCATACTCAATCTTCCAAAATCGGAATAAGGATCTTGATAAAAGCCCATTTCTTTATTCAAAAGCTCGGCATACAAAGCCCATCCTTCAATATAAGCGGTATTTCCACCGTGTTTACGAAACTTTGGCAAGTCTGTCAATTCTTGAGCAATTGCTATTTGCATGTGATGACCAGGAATAGCTTCGTGTGCAGTCAACGCTTCCATTTGATACTTTGGTTCATCGGCCATATTGAATAGATTTACATAATATCTACCTGGTCTTTTTCCGTCCAATGTTGGATTTTCATAAAAAGCACCTCCCACTGATTGTTCTCTAAATTTTTCTACTGCCATTACTACTACATCGGCTTTTGGAAAAGTCTTAAAAAGTTCGTTGTATTTTGATTTGGTGCCATTGATATACTTATTTGCATCATCTAACAATGCTTTTCTACCTGCATCATCATTGGTATATTGAAATTGCTTATCGGTTCTTACAAATTGGAAAAAATCTTGTAAATTATCATTTTTGAAATTTACTTTTTTCATAATTTGTCTCATTTCATTATGAATTCGTGCTACTTCTTTTTCCCCTATAGCAAAAACTTCGTCAGGTGTATAATTTGTAGTCGTACTATTTTTGATACAATATTGATAGTATTCATTCCCTTTTGGCAAAGACCATACGCCTTGATTTTGAGTGGCAGCAGGAGCCAATCCCGCCCAATAAACGCCCATATTTTTATAAGCAGGCAATACTTTTTCGGCAATAGCTCTTTTGGCTTGTGCTACTAAAGTATCTTTTTCGGGCTGTGCTATGCTCAATTTCTCAACCTTTGATTTAAAATCATTTATCAACACATTATCTTCCGTATTTGAAAACATTTTTTCAAACGATGCGATACTTTCTTTTACATAAGGAAATGTAAACTGTGGTGGTACAATGCCTTTGGCTTTGCTTTTTTCAAGATTTTCTATAGTTTGTTCAAAAGGAACATTATAAGTAGCCAATCTACTAATATAATCTTTTGCATCTTGAAGCGTATCAATCGTGTGAACATTTATCAAAAATGCGGGCATATCGGTAACCACGCCCCCCATTTGATTCAACTCATAATAATAGTTTTTCCATTTTTGCCCTTCCTCCATTTTTTTGACTTCTTCTTCAAATAGTTTTAAACTCAATTTTGAGTTTTCATCTAATTTAGCGGTATCCATCATATAAATACTGTCCAAAGTAGCCTTGGCAAATTCATATTCCTTGTCATAAAACTGCTCTGAACGGTCGGTCCAACTGCCATAAGCATATTTAAGTCCCAATGAAGATGCAAATTCGGGATTTCGCATCAATCCTTCTTCAAATTTTCTATCAAGAAATTCATTAAATTTCTTTGAAACCTCTTTATCATCTTGATTGCAAGAGACTATAGAGAATAAAGTAATAATTAAAGTAAGCAAACTTATCTTTCTCATAACGAATAGATTATTAATTAATAGAATTTACAATTTGTTTTACAGCATCCGTATCTAATTTCTCCTCAACGCTTTCAATTTTAGACAATTCTTCTAGCATTTTGTATTGTTTTTTTCCTGTTTGATAGGCAAAAGAATACGGTTCGTTTGAAAATGAAACGTATTGATACATTGAAGTATAATTATAGCTAGGATTTTCCATAATTTCGTGTTCGATATGTTTGCGTCTCAAAAATGCTTTATCTCCCACCAAATCTCTCATTTCTATGAAGTTATCCAATGCCATTTGAGCTATTGCATCCGCATTTTCTTTTCGCAATACTTCGTATTCTTTAAATAAATCGGCTACATTATCGTGTTTTTCAAATAATTCATCAAAAATACGAACATCTTCAAAGCCACAATTCATTCCTTGACCAAAAAACGGCACAATAGCGTGAGCCGCATCGCCCATCAACGCTACATTATTTTTATGCCAAGGAAAACATTTAACCGTAACCAATGCAGACGTTGGATTTTTGAAAAAATCTTCTATCAATGTAGGCATTAACTGCATAGCATCGGGAAAATGAGTCTCAAAATAGGCTTTCACTTCACTTTCACTTGTCAAATCGTCAAAAGCATTTTCTCCTTCAAACGGTACAAACAAGGTACAAGTAAAACTTCCATCCATATTTGGCAATGCAATCATCATAAACTCACCTCTTGGCCAGATATGCAACGCATTTTTTTCTATTAAAAACGAACCATTAGGCCCCGCAGGAATTGTCAATTCTTTGTAGCCATAATTGATATAAAACTGCTGATAATCAAATCGTGGCATACTGTACATCGAAGCTCTCACTCTAGAAAATGCACCATCGGTACCTATAATCATCTCATCTTTTACAGAGGTCAACTGCTGCTTTTCGGTATCTAAAAATGTAGCTTCGCCTTTTTGCAAATCTACATTTTGACAAAATTGATTGAAATGAAAAGTCACACTTTCGTTTTTATCGGCCAATTCTACTAGTTTTTTATTCAATTCGCCTCGTGAAACCGAATAGATAGCCTCATTTTCTTTTCCATAAGGTTGATAATCGGTACTGCCATCTTTTTGATGAATTACACGACCATACATAGGAATTGAAATGGCTTCAATTTCTTTTGTCAATCCCACTTTTTCCAAAGCTGTCCATCCACGTGTACTCAATGCCAAATTGATACTTCGGCCACCAATATAGCCTACGCTACGCATATCGCCCCTACTTTCGTACACATTTACTTTTAGCCCTCTTTTTTGCATATAACAAGCTAATAATGAACCAACTAATCCTCCTCCAACTATGGATACATTTTTATTAGAAATCATTTAATTTATGTTTTAGAATTGCAAATTTATACATTCTATGACAAACAATCAGATTTAAAAAAAATGTAAATTATTGTAAAAAAATCAACTCCTTTTTTGGATTATAGCCTATTTTTACCATTTAAAAAAATTTCACGTGAAAGAATTTGTAGCATATAAAAATATTATTGAAGATTATATTGAAAAAAATATCCCAAAAGTAAGCCCAGCAGAGCTTTTTGAGCCTTACAAATACCTTTTACAGTTGCCTTCAAAAAGGATACGTCCTATTATGCTTTTGGCGGTACACGATTGTTTTCAAGAAATGAATGACGATGCGCTTAATTGTGCTATGACTATTGAATTGTTTCACAATTTCACTTTGATGCACGACGATATTATGGACAAATCCGATACACGAAGAGGTATGGCTACTGTTCATAAAAAATATAATGAAAATATTGCTATTTTATCGGGCGATGTATTGCTAATACTCACGTATCAATTACTAGAAAAACAATTAAACGCCCCAAATTTCAATCAAATATTCAAATTGTACAACAAAACGGCCATAGAAATCTGTAGCGGTCAGCAATTGGATATGAATTTTGAGACACAACATCAAATTTCAGAAATGGAATACTTATTGATGATTGAGTATAAAACAGCGGTTTTGCTTGCTACCAGTATGAAAATTGGCGCAATATTGGGAAATGCAAATGTAGAAGACTGCGAAAATATATACAAATTTGGACTTAATATTGGGATGGCATTTCAAATTCAAGATGATTTGCTCGATTCTTTTGGAAATACTGCAGAAACAGGCAAAGTAGTTGGCGGTGATATATGCAACAATAAAAAGACGCTTTTGATGATTAGAGC
>CAZUUI010000051.1:0-959 GCA_964622955.1 uncultured Chitinophagaceae bacterium
TACACATTGTGTGTTGAAATTTCCTTCTTTTGTAAATTCGATTTTATCGTTGTGGGGCAAAATTGCTTCCATTAAAAGTTATGCTAAAACAAAGATAAGTAATAAGGATGCTATTGATTTTAAAATTGTCATTATTAATAAAATTAGACTGCAAATATAAATTATCTAAAATTAAATGATTATTAAAAAGCAAAAAAATACACATTATTTTAAAAAAAAAATGTATTTTTGTCCCAAAATAGATTAATATGAAAAAACTGTTAATATTACTTTCCGTATTGGTATTTGGATTGAATATGGATGTTCAAGCTCAAAAAGGCAAAAAGCCTACAAATGAGCCTATCGTAGATGAGAAAAAAATGGCTAAAGCCAATAAGCTGATAGAACAAGCTATGGCTGAAACAAACACTCAAAAAAAGAACGATAAAATTCGTGAAGCGAATGAGTTGTTCAAAGAAATGAAAATGATTAAAGAGGGTGCAATTATAATAGGTGATGCTTATTATAGTGCAGGAGATTTGCAAACGGCTTCAAGATGGTATGCAAAAGGTGGTAAAGAAAACAAAAAAGATTTAAGCAAAAAAGTAGGAGAAGCTTATTTGGAAGATGCACTTAAAGCTGAAGATGCAAAATCAGAGCAAAAAAATATGACCAAAGCGTTCCAATCGCTTTCTAAGTCTGTAGGTCCTCAAGAAGCAAATCGCTTGATAGGAAATGAATATTTTGATATGGGTAAAGAGTTTTATCCAAAAGCGCTTGAGTATTATCAAAAAGCTGGATATAATGAAGGTATAGTAATGATTGCCGATTTGTATGCTACTAAACCTGAAACAAGAGCTCTTGCTGCACAAACTTATGTTTTGACAAAAGATAAAAAAGGATTTAAAAAAGCTGGAGATTTATACTTCAATCAAGGCGATTATTTGAAAGCAATGGAATTTTATGCGCAAGGTGGCGTA
>CAZUUI010000051.1:969-3206 GCA_964622955.1 uncultured Chitinophagaceae bacterium
TGCTGAATTGAAAAAAGCGGGTAAAGTTGAGCAAATGTATATTGTATACAATGTGATTGCGGATACATTGATAGCTAAAGGAACTCCAGACGATGTATATTCTTATGCTTTGGCTGCTGAAAAAGAAAACAATTATGTTTTAGCTTCAGATTTATATAAAAAATTGAATGACAAAGACTTGCATTTGAAATATAAAGCATATCAATTAATGATGTCAATGAATTATTTAGATGCTAAAAAAGTATGGCAAGAAATGGGCAAAACCGAATTGACGGATGCTGTAGATATGAATATCAAAGAATTGACCAACTTGCAACAAAATAGAATGATGCTCGAAGAGTTCAAAAGAAATGCACCAAAATTAGCTGTAAAAGAAGATCCAAATTCTGGAAAACTTGAATACGATCAAAGAGATTTGAAATTGAGAGAACAATATTATAGCAATCCAGTAATTGTAAAAGGAATTAGTGAAACAGTATATAAAATAAGTACTGATTATTCAAAAATGAAAGGAAATGGTGAGTTGAAAGATCTTGTTAAATCAGCTTTTTTAAACTATGCTCCAATTAAAAATTTATTAGATAATTTTACATTGGCAAAGAAAGTAACACAAACAAATGTTACTCCTTCTTTAGTGACTTTCTAATAATAAATAAGAAAAATTTAATTTTATTTGAGACCTGCTTTTTGAAGCAGGTCTTTTTTTTGCTTTCAATATTTTAAATTAAAATTGATTCCAAAGATTGTTCAAATAGCTTTGTGATACCGTTTTGGATGCTATCAATTCTATATTGCCGCTCATTTGTTTAGCTCCAGCATAGATTATTTCACCAATATTTGCTTTAACTAAAGTGCTTTCGCCACTCACAAAACTATAGTCTAATGTAGCTTCTCCTTTGCTCAAAATTCCATCTACAGGAATAATTTCATTATTATGAATCAAAATAATATCGTCTGGCTGGATAAGTTCTACGGGTGTAGGGAAAATATTTTCATCTTTTATTACGTCTATAGCTATAGGAAAAAAAGATTTGAAATCTCTGTCAAAGGCTATATTATACTCCGTTTTTTCTTGTAACCAACGCCCAATCAATAGGAAAAAAATAATTCCCGACATACTGTCCAAATAGCCACTTCCGGTGCCACTCAAAATTTCATATAAACTTCGTACAAAAGTAATTGCTACAGCCAATGCTACAGGAAAATCGATATTTATAATTTTGTTTTTCAATCCCTTATAGGCCGATACAAAAAATTCATTTCCAGAATAAAACAAAACGGGCAATGAAAGCACGATTGATATTCCTTGAAACCATTTTGCTATTGAAAAACTCACTTCATTTGAGATAGCAAGATAATCGGGGAAGCTGAGCATCATAATATTGCTGAAACAAAATCCTGCAATTCCCATTTTGTACAATCTTGTTTTGGCTACATTTGATTTGGCTTCATTTTCACTTTTTCGCAAATCTATCAATGGCTCGTAGCCCAGTGAAGCCAATTTTTTAACGATATTTTTAAGACTTGTTTCTTCATTTTTGAATGTAATAAACAACTCTTTTTTGTTAAAATTAACTTTGTTATTCACAATGCCCGCATCAAAATTATACAACTTTTCCAAAATCCATATACAGCTGCTACAGTGCATTTGAGGAATATGAAAAATTATATTTGTGATTTTGCCATCGGTAAATTGTATGAGTTTAGATACGATTTCTTTATTCTCAAGAAAATTAAATTTACCTTCGCGGACTTCTTGTTTTTGTGAAATGCCTGGTGTTTCGTTATAGTCGTAGTATTCACACATATTGTTTTGTTGCAAAATTGTATACACCGTTTTGCATCCCGTACAACAAAAATATTTTTGGTCAAATGTAATGTCTAATGTTGAACATTTGTCACCACAGTGATAGCAAGGAGTTTCCTTGATGTCTTGCATTTAAATTTTATTTAAGCTAATTTACACAAAATGACAGTATTTTGGCTGTCTCGCAATACGCTTTCGGCCACACTGCCCATTAATAATCGCTCTAAACCACTCCTCCCGTGACTTCCCATAACTATTGCATCAGCTTTGATTTTTTTGGAAAAATCGATGATACTTTCACTTACCGAATGGGTTCGTTCAAATTCAAAAACGAAGTTAAAATGGGGATAAATGGATGTGATTTTTGTCTTAAATGCATCGAACATTTTTTTGTCAGACTCTTGCAATTCCATATCACATGCTATTTGCA
>CAZUUI010000051.1:3258-10407 GCA_964622955.1 uncultured Chitinophagaceae bacterium
TAGAATCTGTTATGGAGTTTTCAATGTTTAGGAAAAAATTACAACTTCCTATTTTTTCTTTCATATCTTCAATAGTACTTTTATCAAATAACTCAATTAGCTTTGTTTTTATGTTTTTGTACTGAAAATGAAGTGGGCAAGGTGTTTTTTCATTACATTTTTTTAATCCCATAACACAATCATTGATTAATGAATAGCCATCAATACATTTAACAATATCTAAAATAGTTTTGTTTCTAATTTCTTCAGTAATAAAGAAACCGCCATTGGGGCCTTTTCGGGATTCAAGTAAATTATGTTTTACCAGTTTTTGTAGAATTTTATTAATAAAAGGCAAAGGCGCATTGATACTTTCTGCTACAATTTTCATATTTACTTTTTCATTATTTTTTGAATGTAATGAAATACAGATCAATGCCCTAATTGCGTACTCACAAGATTTTGAAAACATTTGTAATTTTTATGGTACAAAATTACACTAAAAAAAGATAATTCAATCTTTTATTTTTTTACCAACTTCATCCATTGTTGTTTATTTCCAAAAAAACAGTTCAAATCTACTTTGTGTTCTATCCCCTCTAAATGCGCCTTATCGGTGTATTGCCAAAATTCCCAATGCCCATCATCATCTAGCGTAGGCGCAGTAATTCGGTAGCTAGCTATCCATAAATTATAGCCTCGAAATTCATCTAATAAATGATCATTGTAATAGCTTTGATAGGAATAGACTATTGGTTTTACGCCATAATATTTTTCAACAGCTTCCAGCCATTTTTTAATATTTTTTATGAGCAATTCCCTATCTTTATCTTTTCGAATATGTTCAATATCAAGGACTGGGGGCAAATCGCCACGTTCTAGCGTTACGGTATTTACAAAAAGCTTGTATTGTGTTTTCCAATCCATTTCGGGGCGATAAAAATGATATGCACCTCGCAAAATGGATGTTTTTTTGATATTTCGCCAATTTTTCTTAAAAAATGGATCGATTTTATAGTTGCCTTCCGTAGCTTTTATAAATGCAAATGAAATTTCTTGTTCGGCTACCATTTCCCAATCTATATTATCTTGATAGCGCGATACATCTATCCCCAATACATTGTAACCCTTCAATTTTGGTAAAAAATAAGAATAGTTTTTGATGGATATAATATTGTATATATATAAAGTTCCTGCTAACAAAAAAGCGCTAGCAAATAAAAAAACATAAAGCGTAATATTTTTTTTAAAAATTCGGGACATTATTCAAAAACAATTGAAACATTAAATCCTGCATGTGAACGAATATTAATAACTTGTTCACTGTCCAAAATTAAATATTGACCTTTTATGCCTGTTAGAATACCTTCCAGTATAGGTACTTTGTCCAGTTTTACTGATTTCACTGTTTTTGATAGCTTTTCAGTAGGAAAATTCAAATGATAGCAAGTATCATCGTCCGAAATATATTCTTGTAATGAAGCGGGCAATTTAGCCGAATAGGTTTGTTTTTCAGCTAATAAATCGATTCCTTCAATTTTTTCATTTTTGAGCATAACGCGCCAATTGGTTTTATCGCTAAGAAATTGTTTTAAAAAAACTTCTATTTCTCCAGCAAGTTGACGATAGGGCGTATTGGCAAGGATAATGACTTCATCTGCGCCTTGGTCTATCCATCTTGTTGGAATTTGGTCGGCACGTGTTACTCCTACTTTTAATCCACCCGAATTAGCCAAATATACTATATGGGGCTGAAGATGATTGGCTTTTTCCCATTCTATATCGCGGCCTTTTCCTAGATGGGCTTCGCACAATTCGGGATTGATAATACAAGGCGAATTCATTGGCGACGCCATTGTACAAACATAACACAATCCTTGTCCATAAAATTTACTTACGTTTTTCTGGCAATCTATACACGTTAATTTATGTTCAAAAGTAATTTTTATCTTTTTTCCAATAAATTCATTCAATGACAAAGTTGCAGAATCTACGGGTAATTTGTATACAACTTGCTCCTTTTCAAGTTTCGCGGGGATTTTATTTAAGATCATAAAATTAGATTACGTATTTAATCACAAAATAAGAACCCGCCAAAATTAAAGCGATTAATGCACCTCTAAACGCATACAATTTATCAAAATGATTGAAAAGCAAGCACGCCGGTAGCACAGCCAAAATACTCATTTTGATTATAGGTACTATAAAATTTTGATTATAAGCCCATAAGGATTGTAATGAATAAAATCGAATTTGAAAATAATAAGCCGCTACCATACAAGCCAAACCAATAAAAAATCCTGTAACGACATTGTCTAGCCAGTCGTATCCTATTTGTTCTTTCCAATTCATATATTATGTTCTTTTACTCGTTGAATAAATATTTCGTGCAATGAAGGTAAATTTTCTCTAATAGATTGAATTTGAATGTTTTTTGAAACAATATAGCTCAAAATTTCATTCATCGATTTACCTTCACTAACTTTAAGTGTAACTTGTTGATTTTCTTTTTTAATTATGTGAAACAATTCCGATTCTTGAAATGCGTCCAATTCTTCTGTTTCAATAACAAATTGATTGTTTTGATAGCTTTTTTGCGCTTCTTTTACATTGCTATTTAGGATTATTTTTCCTTTATTTATCAATACAATTTGATCGCAAATTTCATCTACCTGCTCCATTCTATGCGTACTAAAAAGAATCGTGCTTCCTTGTTTAGCTAGATTAAAAATTTCATCCTTTATCAAATCGGCATTTAAAGGATCCAATCCTGTAAAGGGTTCATCCAGAATAATTAAGGAAGGATTATGAACTACGGTGCATACAAATTGTAATTTTTGCCCCATTCCTTTGCTCAATTCTTCCATTTTCTTATTCTTCCAATCCCCCATACCCAGTTTTTGAAACCAAGAATTTACTTTTTCTTTGGCTTCGGAATAGGCCATCCCTTTTAATTGCGCCAAATAAATGGCTTGTTCTTCCACTTTCATTTTTTTGTACAATCCACGCTCTTCGGGCATATATCCAATAGATGCACTATTCGACAATCCATTGGCGAGTTCACCATTGAGGCGCACTTCACCAGCGTCTTGTAAGAAAATACCCGTAATAATACGAAGCATCGTGGTTTTTCCAGCACCATTGGGGCCTAAAATCCCAAATATGGAACCTTTTGGCACTTCAAAATTGATGTTGTCCAATGCTTGATAATTTCCATATCTTTTAGAAATATTTTTGAGTTCTAATGCTGTATTCATAGATGAAAAATTAAAGCGATTGATAGATTTTTAATGCAATTTTTTGAGTATAATTTTCAATAAAGTAGCTACCAAATGCAGGATCGTCCACTTTGTCCATATAGGATTCTTCAATCAAAAGATTGAATATATTTCGGCTCATTCGTTGTGAAAAATTGCTGTCTTCGCCATTAAAGGTCTCTAAAATCAATCCATCACATCCAGCTACTATGCCACTAATCGCTTGTGTGGTGAGCATTAATAAATTGTTTTCTTTTACGTTGCTTCCTGTGCCTAAATTGGATTGTGCTAGAATTAAGTTTGTAGGTAAATTAAATTTTTGTCTAATCGATTCAAATAAAATTTTAAAAGCTCTAATTTTGCATAAATCCCAGAAAAAATCGCCTTTGAGTTCTATGCGAATTTGTGAAGCTGCATTAAATTCATTGTTTTCTATTTTTTGAAAAATGGCTTTGCTGTCATCAAAGAATTTTTTATCGCTAATTGTATAAATTTGTTCGTCAAAGAAAATTTGATTGGGAGCAATTTCATATTTTTGCTCGTTCAGGAAGTTTTTAATTTGAGAAATAATATCCGAATTTGCCTTTGAAAAGTGTGTGTATATGAAGTCAAAACGAACTTGATTGAACAAAATATCTAAATCTCCTTTATTTATTGAAGTTGAATTTTCAAAATTTAATACCAATCCACTCGCACCATTTTCAAGTGCATTCAGTAGTATATTATTAGTAGTTTTGAAATCATTGCCAATGCCAACAGGTTGCCAATATACTCGGTTTTCAAGGTATGGAGTCACTTTAATAGTTTGTGTAGTAGTATCTTTTGTATAGATAGGATTTACCTCAATTCCTTCTGTAGGATGAATGATTTTTTCTTCAAAAGATTTATCTTTCAGTTCTTGTTGAATCTTAGATTTGATTTCTTCAAAACTTGGCTTGGTAAATTGAATTTGACTCACGATTATTTGGATTTTTCGCAAATATAAATACTCTTTTTTAAAAAGTAAATGTAATTTTAAAAAGAAATTTTCAGCTAAACTATTATAAAAAATTATTCATTTTTTATTTATCCTATATCTTTGCAAAAAAACAAACCATTTTTTTAGTAATGTATACAACAAAAATTACAGGTGTAGGAGGTTATGTGCCTGATTATGTATTGACAAATGACGAGTTATCTACTATGGTAGATACCAATGATGAGTGGATAACGGTGCGAACAGGCATCAAAGAGCGAAGAATATTAAAGGAAGGTGGTACTTCCATAATGATAATAAAAGCCATAGAAGATTTATTGGCAAAAACCAATACAAAACCCGAAGAAATTGATTTATTGATAATTGCTACGGTTACGCCCGATTGGACGGTGCCTTCTACCGCAAATATTGTAGCACATAAAATGGGAATGACCAATGCTTGGGGATTTGATTTTCAGGCAGCTTGTAGTGGATATATTTATGGGCTTGAAATGGCGTCCAGTATGATTTCTAGCGGAAAATATAAAAAAGTAATTCTTGTAGGTGCCGATAAAATGTCGAGTATTCTCAATTATCAAGACCGAAATACTTGTATTTTGTTTGGTGATGGCGCCGGTGCATTGATGCTAGAACCTACCGAAGAAAAAGAGTTTGGAATTATTGATACACAATGCTATAGCGATGGAAGTGGCGCAGAATTTCTCAATGTAAAAAGAGGTCGCGCTGAATATCCATTGACACAAGAAACGATAGATTTGAATGAACAATACGTGTTTCAAGATGGGAAAAAAGTATTTGTACGTGCGGTAAAGGGTATGGCTGATGTTGTGGAAGAAGTTATGCTTCGCAATAATATTACTTCAGAAAATTTACATTGGTTGGTGCCTCATCAAGCCAATAAACGTATCATTGATGCTACGGCAGAACGAGCAGGATTGAGTGAAGATAAAGTTATGCTTAATATTCAAAAATACGGAAATACTACCAATGCTACAATTCCACTTTGTTTGTGGGATTATGAAAAGATGTTAAAGAAAGGAGATAACTTGATACTTTGTTCATTTGGTGCAGGTTATACTTGGGGAGCAGTATATGTAAAATGGGGAATTTAAAAATTAAATAATTAAATTATACAGATGAAAAAGGTACTTTTTTTGTTTTTATTTCCAATTTTGTTAAATGCTCAAACTAACAAAAAAGTATCTTCTAAGAAATATACTATTTCTTTCTCAATCACCCAAACGATGAATTGGTGTGGAGGTATGCGTCCATCGGATGAGATGATGAAAGAGTTTAGCACACCAAAGCCTTTTCCTAATAAATGGCTTTATATAAAGAAAAATGTTAAAGGAAAATTGCAAATTGATTTGCCAGTTGTTGACTCTTTTGAGTCTGATGAAAATGGTGCGATAAAATGTTCATTGCCAGAGGGTAATTATATGGTAGTTGAAGATTGGAATAGAGACAGAAATGTCTATGAAAGTACTATCGAAAAATATAAAATTGCTACAGATTTTACGGATACCATTGACCGAAAATGTTTTGACCGAGTTTTTAACCAACCTTATTATCAATTTCAAGTTTCAAAATCAACAAAATCAAAAAAGTTTCACAAGCTAAATTTTCATAAAACCTGCAATTATTCAGGCTCAATTTGCGTAAGGTATAAAGGACCTTATCCAAATTAAAAAAAAAGTTTATATTTGCATTTCAAAAATAGAAAAATTAATAAAAAAATAATATGGCAAGTACTTCCGAAATAAGAAAAGGATTGTGTATCGTTCAAAATGGTGATTTGTGGGTAGTCGTTGAGTTTCTTCACGTTAAACCAGGTAAAGGTTCTGCATTTGTAAGAACAAAGTTGAAAAATATTAAGAATGGTAAAGTAGTAGAACAAAATATTCCTGCAGGACATAATATTGAAACAGCAAGAGTAGAACGCAGAAAATTTCAATATTTGTATAATGATGAAACGGGGTATCATTTTATGAACAACGAATCTTTTGAGCAAGTATCCATTGACAAAGATATGATTTCATATCCTCAATTATTGAAAGAAGGACAAGATGTAGAAATGCTTCTTCACGCAGAAACCGAAGCTACACTTACCGTAGATTTGCCTGCAAGTGTTACGTTAAAAGTAACTTATGCAGAGCCAGCCGTAGCTGGAAATACCGCTACAAATGCTACAAAATCGGCTACATTAGAAACAGGTGCTACTATACAAGTTCCATTGTTTGTAAATGAAAATGATTTGATAAAAATAAATACAGAAACTTGCTCTTATATGGAAAGAGTTAAACAATAATCATAATTAATTAAACTAAAAAACTATTGATATGACATTTAAAGAAATACAAGAACTTATTAGAATTTTTAGCAAATCGGGAATTGGTGAGTTGAATATAGAGCAAGATGCGTTTAAAATCAAAATGAAAAGTATTGAAGGATGTGTGAAAGTAGCTCCAGCAGCATATTCTCCTACATTTTCTTCGGCTCCAGTATTACAAACTCCAGCTCCAGTAGCTCAAGCACCTGTGGCAGAAGCAAAAACAGAAAAAACAGAGACTAAATCAGAGTCTTCTGCAAATCAAATTACGATTAAAGCACCAATGATTGGTACTTTCTATCGTTCTAGCGGACCAGATAAAGAACCATTTGTAAAAGTGGGCGACAAAATAGATGCAGGTTCTCCAATTTGTATCATTGCAGCAATGAAATTGTTCAATGAAATTGAAAGTGAGGTATCGGGTACAATTGTAAAAGTTTTGGTAAATGATGCTACTCCAGTAGAGTACGATCAACCATTATTTATAATTGAGCCTTAATAAATTATTTTTTTTGTAGATGGATTATGGAAATTTGACTATTTCCACAATTCTTATTGATAACTTTTTTAAGTAAGAAATATGATCGATATTTAAATTTAAATTATTC
>CAZUUI010000052.1:0-10391 GCA_964622955.1 uncultured Chitinophagaceae bacterium
AGTTTTTGTTTGATTCGATATCGTGCCATACGAATGCTTTTGGGTTCTACATTCATTTGCTGAGCTATTTCTTTGTTGGTGACTTTCATTAGAATAAAACCACAATATTTTAGGTCAAGCTGTGTAAGTGTATGATTCGCTTTTTGTTGTAATTTTTCAAAAAATTCGGGATAGATGGAATTGAAGTTGTTTTTAAATTTCTCAAAATCATCATCTACCACCAAGCCTGCATCGATGGTTTTGAATATTGATTTATGAATAGTTGAATGATTGTCTTTGTTTTGTTCAATAAGTTTTTCTTTTAATTCATTGAGGATTTCATTTTTTTTCTCAAGATGTAATACGCTATTCATCAACTCTTTTTGGGTTTGTTCTTTTTCTCGTTGAAGATCCAATTTGTTTTTTTCTAAGTATTTTTGTTTTATTTTGTTTGCTTTATAAAATTGAAAAAATGAAAAAATTAAAAGACCAATTACTCCTACAATTGCAATAATTAGTCCATTTTTTAGATTGTTTTGTTTGGTCAAAAGCGCAATTTTCTCTTCCTTTAAATTAATATCATATTTTGCAATAGCGTTTTGAATATTTTTATCCATTTCTATTTTATCAGCTTTTGTTTGAGCCTCTATATATAATTGATCATATAAAAAATATTTGTGATACTCTTTTTTTCTTTCGGCTATATCTTTTAAATTTTTATAGAAATTTTTATTTACATAATACTCTTTGTAGGGCATTTTATTGAGGTTGTTGATGCCTTCCAGCAAAGTAGATTCTGCTTTTTCTAGGTTGTTTTGATTCAAATACATAATTCCTTTTATGCCATAACTATTTCTAAAAATGGATAAAATCTTGTATTGTTTTGCGATTGAAATTGCCGTGTCTAGTAGTTGATTAACTTTAATAATATTTTTATTGGATTCTACCAAAAAATTAGCATAATTCAAATATACAACCGCTAAATTCATTTTGTTTTGAATGGATACATTTTTTACAAGTTTTAGATTGTTATCAAATGCTTTTATGGATTGTTCTAAAGTTTCTTTATTGGGATTTGAAATGTATTTTTCTTTTAAATAGGAAGATTTACAAATATTCGCTTCCAAAATACAATCAAAGTTTTTTGATTTTTCAGAATGAAAGATTGCTTTCTCTAAAAAAGTTGTATGTATTTTGTCGCTATTATTAGCAATAGCTACCGCAGCTATGGACGCAAACTTATGATTGTTGAATTTTTCAAACAAAGTAAATGCTGTTAGTAAGTCATTTTGAAAATTTGGGTCATCTATATAAAATTTATATCGATACAATGCAAAATAATAATAAGATGCGCCAATTGAATTTTGATTTTGATTGCAGAATTCTTTGCAAGATTCTAATGCAATTTGAGCATTTTTAAGATCCTTATGTTCGATAAAACTTAATGAAAGTAAAGATCGTATTATTGTTTTTTCTTCAATATTACGAGTAGCATTAAATAATTGGTATAGCCCATTTATATTTTTGGAACTATCTTCAAAACGGATTTGATAGAAATGGAATGCTTTTTCCTCAAAAGAATTTGTTCCTTTTAAGTTCAAATTCAAAATAAATATGGATATAAATATTAAAAAAAATCTCAATTTGTGTATACTGTCTTTGGAGAATATTAATCTGCAAAAATATAATGATTTTAATCTCTTTTTCTTTAAAAAAAGTTAAATGTTTAAAAATCTAGTTGTCTCGAATGTAAAAATAAATATAATACAAAAATTATTTAAATGCGTTTGACTATTGGATTGTTTGAAATTAATTGTTTTTCTTGAAAAATGTTTATATTTGTTTTCATTATAAAAATATAATTTGAATCAGTTAAATACCTTTTTGCAACACAAAGCAAAGGAAGATTTTGGATTATTGAAAAAATGGACAAATTTTTCATTAAAACACCAAGACGATTTTGAGTTGGAATTACTCAAATTGTTAAAGCCAAAATTTGAAAAAATGCTTCAAGATGATTTTTCGAAATTAATGGAGTTTTTATATCGTCAAGATATTGCTGAGTCAAAAGTTCGTGCAGTATTTGATGGCTCTTTTGAAGATGAGGTTGCGTTAAAAATTGCACAGTTGTATTTGGAAAGATTGAAACAAAAACACGAAACTCGTATTAAATATGCAACCGATGAAGAAGGCGATTGGTAGTATCTTATTGCTTCTTTGTATTATCTCTAAAGTCATAGGACAAGATAGTATTAATCCAAAACGACTTCGAACTTTTGGAGCGGCTTATACGAGTACTTATATTTTAGGTGCTTCTGCACTATATGTAATGTGGTACAAAGATTATCCCACATCAAGTTTTCATTTTTTTGATGATGGAACGGAATGGAACCAAAGCGATAAATACGGACATTTTTTTTCGGCATATTTTCAATCTCGTGTATTGACACAGGCTTTTCGTTGGACGGGAATTAAGCCACAAAAAAGCGCTTGGTTAGCGGCAGGAACCTCTTTTTTGACAATGAGTACAATTGAGGTTTTTGATGGGTTTTCACAGAAATGGGGGGCTTCGGGATGGGATTTGCTTGCCAATGGTTTGGGGGCAGGATTTTTTCTAGGACAGGAATTGGCTTTTAAAAAACAAATTATTAGGCTAAAATATTCTTTTACATTTCAATCTTATAATGATCCTATACTTCAGACACGTTCTTCGCAGCTTTATGGAAATGGATATTTGCATCGATTAATCAAAGATTATAACGGTACTACACTCTGGTTTTGTGCTTCGGCAGGAGATATTTTTCCAAAAAAAAATTATGTTAAAAGGGTGGGGATTGCCGTAGGAATAGGAAATGGCGGAATGTTTGGCGGGGAGGAAAATGCTTGGGTAGATTCAAAAGGGACTTATTTTCAGCGATACGAAATTGAACGATACCGCAGATTTATGATTTCACCTGATATTGATTTAGAAAAAATAGAAACTTCAAATAAGTTCCTGAAATCGGTGTTTTTTCTTGCCAATCATATAAAATTACCGTTACCTACGTTGGAAATCAATACAAAAGGAGAATGTGTGATGCATCCATTTTATTTGGTTTCGTTTCAAAAACAATTTTAGAGTATTAATTTATTGTTAAATTATTGATAAATAAAGTTTTAAAATATTTTAAGGATTATCTTTGCATCAAAATTAGAACCAAATATGAGCCATCAAATCAAAATACTTTTGATAGACGACGAAGAAGATGTTTTGGAGTTTTTGCAATATGTTCTTGAAAAAGAATCTTTTATTGTCAAAACAGCCAAAAATGGTAAAGAAGGGTTGAAAAAAGCAGAGACTTTTGAACCCGATTTGATTTTGCTCGACAGAATGATGCCCGAAATGGATGGAGTGGAAACTTGTAAGGCTTTTAGAGCCAATACAAAATACGACGCAGCCAAAATTGTTTTTTTAACAGCTCGCGATGAGGAGAGTATGCAGATAGAAGGTTTTGAAATAGGAGCAGATGATTATATTGCCAAGCCAATAAAATCAAAATTATTAGTTTCAAAGATTAAATCCATAATGCGCCGTTCGCCCAAAATGGCTCATCAAGTAAATATTGTTTCATATAAGCATATTGCTGTAGATAAAGACAGATATATCGTTATAAATGGAAATGACGAAATCGTTTTGCCAAGAAAAGAATTTGAATTGTTGAGTTTATTGATTAGCAAACCCGACCATGTATTTCGTCGTGAAGATATTTTGGAACAAATTTGGGGAAAAGAAGTATTTGTAGGCGATAGAACCATAGATGTCCATATCCGAAAATTGAGAGAAAAAATTGGAGATAATTATTTTTCTACCGTTAAAGGAATTGGTTATAAATTTGTGGCGTTTTGAATGGATTGACTCAAGGAAAAATTGCGCTCATTGTATCGAGCCTTATACTTTTTTTTCAGCTTAGCCTGATGCTGAGTATTTATTATCTTATTGAACCTTTTTATAAATTTTTATTTTTTATCCCAATTGTAGCTTCAGGTATTTGTTATATTACTATTTTGGGTTTGGTAGAAAAATTTATTCTAAAAAAAATCAAAATCCTTTATCGAACGGTAAGTAGTCTTGGGAAAAAGGATGCTCCTAGAGATTTGAATGACCCAGAATTGTTTGAAAAACTTCGACTGCAATTAACCAAAATAAGTGCCGAAAAAAGTATAGAAGTGGAACAACTTAAAGCAAATGAACAGTTTAGAAAAGAGTTTCTAGGAAATGTCTCGCACGAACTTAAAACGCCACTTTTTAGCATACAAGGGTTTGTAGAAATTTTATTAGATGGTGGACTTGAAGATGAGCATATCAATAGAAAATATTTAGAAAAAATATCAAAAAATTCCAATCGATTGATAGAAATTGTTGAAGATTTGATTTTGATTTCTCAAGTAGAAAGCAATCAATTAAAGTTAAATTTAGAAAAATTTCATTTATATGAATTGTGTCTCAATGTAATAGATTCCCTAATTGATTTAGCGCATCAAAAAAATACGAAAGTAGAGATAAAAGATGAGCAATTTATTCATTTTACCGTTTTGGGGGATAAACAAAAATTGTTTCAAGTGTTTCATAATTTAGTAGAAAATGCTATTTTTTATACACCGGATGGCACTAAGATTTCAATTCGATTTTTTGATATGGAAACCTACGTAATGGTAGAAATAGCGGATAATGGCAATGGAATAGACGAAATGCATTTATCACGGTTGTTTGAACGATTTTATCGAGTAGATACAGATAGAAATCGCAAAAAAGGTGGCTCGGGCTTGGGCTTGAGTATTGTTAAGAAAATATTGGAAGCACACGGGCAAACGATACAAGTAGAAAGCACCGTAGGAAAGGGAACTCGATTTACCTTTACATTGGAAAAAGCGTAGGAAATAGTTCAATATCACTATCTTTGATTTTCAAACATATATATAATGAAATCATTTACAAATAAAGTGGTATGGGTAACGGGCGCATCGTCTGGTATAGGATTGGCTTTTGTGGAGCAGCTTGTTTTAGCCAAGGCAAAAGTGGTTTTATCGGCACGTAATGAAGAAAAACTCTTAGAAATTCAGAAAAATCTTGAACTAACGTCTGAAAATTCTTTGGTATTGCCTCTTGATATTACATCAAAAGAAGACTTTTCGGAAGAAGTAAATCGTGTAATACAGCATTTTGGTCATATCGATGTATTGATAAATAATGCGGGAATTTCACAGCGAAGTGGTATTCGTCAAACCCAGTTTACGGTATATAAACAATTGATGGATATTAATTTTTTTGGAACAATTGCCTTGTCTTTGAGTGTCTTGAAAATATTTGAAAAACAAAATTATGGTCATTTTGCGGTCATTAGCAGTATTTCGGGGAAATTAGGCTCTCCTATGCGAGCAGGTTATTGTGCCTCAAAACACGCTTTGCACGGCTTTTTTGATGCGCTGCGTTCGGAATTTTATCAAAATAATATACAGGTAACGATGATTTGCCCTGGCTATATTCAAACCGAAATTTCTTTGAATGCATTAGATTTTAATGGACAAAAATTTAACAAAGCCGATACCAATCAAATAAAGGGGCTTTTGCCCGAAACTTGTGCAAAAAGAGGTCTGAAAGCTATTTTGCAACAAAAAAATGAAGTGTATATAGGCAAAAAAGAAGTATTAGGTGTCTATCTCAAACGATTTTTACCCGATTTGTTGGTTAAAATTGTACGAAATCACGCACCGAGATAACGATTTTTTACCCAATTCTAAAGCTTGTCATACTAAATGAGCCACCAGTCACTACATCGTTAAACAATTCTATGTTTTCTTTATTCTCTTGTAAAGCTATTGTATAAAGCATTGGTAAATAATGTTCCGGAGTAGGAGCTGCTAGCTTTAAGGCGGTATTTTGATTTTGATATTCTATTAATTTTGAAAAATCGTTATTGAGCAAATATTTTTTTTGCAATTCATTGGCTTCCAATGCCCATTCTGTTCCAAAATGAGCGCCTAATTGATCAAATCGAGCATATTGAAAATTATGAACCATATTGCCACTCCCGATAATCAAAACGCCTTTGCTTCTTAGTTTTTTTAGTTCTTTAGCCAAATTAAAATGATAAGATGCTGGTTTTGTATAGTCGAGACTCATTTGAAGAACGGGGATATTTGCATTTGGGTACATTTGTTTGAGAATACTCCAAGTTCCGTGGTCTAGCCCCCAGTTGTGATCCAATTCTATTTGATGTTCTTTAAAATTATTTTTGATTTCAATAGCTAATTCGGGATTTCCTTTAGCGGGATATTGTACTTCAAAAAGTTCTTTTGGAAATCCTCCAAAATCGTGTATAGTTTTGGGCTGTTCCATTGCGGTGATAAAAGTACCTTTGGTTTCCCAATGCGCCGAAATACATAAAATAGCTTTAGGTATAGGAATAGACTTGATAGCTTGTTTCCAACCTCTACTAAATTCATTATCCTCAATGGCATTCATTGGACTGCCATGCCCCACAAAAAAAGCGGGCATTTTTTCTGATTTTTCATTATACCCGTCCACTAAATTATGAAAATGCTGAAATGAAATTGTTCCCAATGCGCCAAGAGTTAAAGTTGTTTTTAAAAAATTTTTTCGATCCATTCTATTAGTGAATATTATAAAAATAAAAACAAAAACAAAAACAAAAAAACTGCCTATAGAAGTTCTTAAACTATATTACTTTATCATTCATTCTCTAGAAGTTCATTATACAATCCTTCCAAATCATTTTTCATTTGTTCGTATTTTTTGTATAACGAAGGATCTTTTTCAGCTTTTTCTATGAAATCGGGCTCATACATTTTTTCTTCGTAGGCTTTGATTTCTTTCTCCAATTTTTCAATGCGTTGTTCTAATTTTACATTGTTTTTTGGTGCGGGTTTTTGACTTTGCTGTTGTGGGGTAAGGGCTTTCTTCTCAGGTTGAGGTGTACCACTTTTATCGGATTCAAACTGACGGAAAGAATCTACTTTTTTCTTTTCCAAAAATTCGTCAATAGTTCCCAAATATTCTTTGATGCCATCGGGTGTAAATTCGTATGTTTTATTGGTAAGTCCTTGAAGAAAATCCCTGTCGTGACTCACTACAATAAAAGTACCTTCAAAATTTTGAATGGCTTTTTTCAATACATTCTTGCTTCGTATATCCAAGTGATTGGTCGGCTCATCTAGAATTAAAAAATTATAAGGGGTTAACATTAATTTGCATAAAGAAAGACGACCTCTTTCTCCTCCGCTCAAAACTCGTACTTTTTTATCTACATCTTCTCCGCTAAATAGAAATGCGCCCAAAAGCGAACGAACTTGCGTACGCATATCGCCCACGGCTTCTTCGTCTATGGTTTCAAATACCGTTTTATTATTATTTAAATCTACCGCTTGATGTTGTGCAAAATACCCTTTTAGAATATTGTGGCCCCATTTTACTTCTCCATCATAGCTATCTATATCATTTGCTAGTACTTTTGCCAATGTAGACTTTCCCATTCCATTTTTTCCTACAAATGCTATTTTATCGCCACGATGTACTTCAAAACTAAATCCTTTGATGACATTTTTATCGCCATAATTTTTCTTTACATTCAATGCCTCCAAAATTACTTTTCCCGAATGCTGGGCTTTTTGAAATCGGATATTCATTTGAGTATTGTCTTCGTCTTCTACTTCAATAATGTCCATTTTGTCCAATTTTTTTATCAATGATTGGGCAAAACTAGCCTTATTGGCTTTGGCTCTAAATCGGTCAATGTTTCGTTCAATTTGTTTTATTTGTTCTTGTTGGTTTTTAAAAGCATTGTTTAATTGCTCTCTTCGTTCCTTTCTAAGTTCCAAATACTTGCTATAATTAGCGTTGTAGTCTTCTATTTTTCCCAAAGTTACCTCTATGGTTCTATTGGTTACGGCATCCAAAAATGCGATGTCGTGCGATACTAGAATTACAGCCCCCTTGTATTCTTTTAAGAAATTCTCAAGCCAATAAATACTTTCAATATCCAAGTGATTGGTAGGCTCATCCAGCAATATCAAATCGGGCGCTTGAAGCAAAATCTTTGCCAATTCTACACGCATTTGCCAGCCACCACTTAGTTCGGTCATTTTCTTGTTAAGATCTTCTCTATCAAATCCCAATCCTTTTAAAACACGTTCAATCTCTGCGTCAATATTTGCAGTATCGTGCATATTCAGTTGATTTTGCACATCGCCCAATCGTTCGATTAGTTTCATATACGCATCCGATTCGTAGTCTTCACGAGTCTCTAGCTGATGCGTTATGTCTTGAAGTTCTTTTTCCATAGCCAAAATTTGACTAAAAGCAAGTTTGGTTTCGTCAAATACTGATTTTGTAGATTTGCTCTCCAAATCTTGACTCAATAAAGCAATTGTACAATTATTTGGCATTGAAATACTACCACTTTCCGATTTATAAATGCCTGACAATAATTTTAATAGCGTAGATTTTCCTGCTCCATTTCTACCCGTAAGCCCTATTCTATCTTCTCGATTGATAAGAAATGAAACATTGTCTAGCAAAGCTCTACCCCCAAATCGTAATGTAATATTATTAACTGCTACCATCTAAACTATATATAAATTGTATTCTTTGATATGAAAAAGCTACAAAAATAGGCATTTTATTTCAATATATTATAAGTATTAAATGATAATTTAGAAATAGATGTCTAATTAAATTGAAATTTTTTTAAAAAGTATGGTTTTATAAAAACAATTACTTTTTTTAAAGAGTATGAAAAAGTTATTTTGAATCAAAATATTTAGGTATTTTAAATAGTATAATTAATATTATCTTAATGTATGTTAATAAAAAGTCGGACTTTTGTGATTTTTTTTCAATTTTTTTAAGTGAAAATCAATAAGTTAATAAATTTTTTTAATATTTTAGAAAAAAAAAATTAATATATCAAAAAATAAAATTACATTTGTCGCACTATTTTTTAACATTAAATTAAAATAAACTTTATGGAAAAAAAGCATTACATTATTTTAATTTTAACTATTCTCTTGGGATTCAGTGCCAATGCACAACGAACCGTATCGGGAACAGTTAAAAGTTCTGTAGATGGACAGTCCATTGCAGGAGCCGTTATCCAATTGGTAGGAACAACAATTGGGACGAAGACAAATTCGGATGGAGATTTTACCCTTCAAGTTCCAGAAGCTAATAAAAATGGAAAATTAAAAGTATCTTATATTGGATACAAAACCAATTTTGTAGCAATAACATCTGACAAATTATCTATATCATTATCTGAGGATAAATTGAAAGTAGATGAGGTTGTCGTAACGGCTTTATCTATTAAAAGAGATAAAAGAAGTTTAGGATACTCTACCTCTATCGTTAGTGGAGAGAATATTACGCAAGCTGGAGCCACTTCTACATTGACAGGTATTCAAGGAAAGGTAACGGGTGCTAATATTTCTAATAATGGTGGTACACCAGGAAGTTCAACAAGTATCTTATTAAGAGGCCCAAAATCATTTACAGGAAACAATCAAGCGTTGATAGTTGTAGATGGTGTGCCTATCAATAACTCTTCATTTCAAAACTCAGATAATTTAAATAACTCTGTGGATTTTGGTAATAGATTAAATGACATTAATCCAAATGATATTGAGTCTTTAACGGTTTTAAAAGGTGCAGAAGGTGCCGCGTTGTATGGTTCACTTGCAGTGAATGGTGTAATCATTATTACGACAAAAAGTGCAAAAAGAGGAGGAAAGAAATCAAAAGATGTAAATATTACATTTAATTCAAACCTTCAATTACAAGATCCTTTAGTTTTACCTGAACTTCAAACTTCTTTTGGACAAGGTGCTTATGGCAATTATGATTCAAGAGAAAACTGGTCTTGGGGTGCTGCACTAGATGGAATCAAAAGACCATGGGGTAATTCAATTGTTGGAACAGATGGAGTAGCTAGAATTCGAGTAAAACCTTTTTCTGCAATTACAGATAATTTGAGAAATGGTTTTAATACAGGATCTATTTTTACAAATGATGTTTCGGTATCAAAGGCCTATGAAAAATTTGATTTTTATTTCTCATATCAAAATACAAATCAAAAAGGTATTGTACCTAATACAGGATTAGATAAAAATTCTTTGAGACTTAATTTAGGATTAGATGTGTTGGATAATTTAAAAGTTAACATGAACATAAATTATGTTAATTCAAAAATCAAAAACTCAATTCAAGGACAGGCAAATACATCATTTTATGACAACTTGCTACAAATACCTGTAGATATTCCTATTGAAGAATTAAAAGATTATAATAATCCATATAATAATATTACAAATTATTATGGTGCATATACATTCAATCCATTCTTAATGATAGATTATAATAA
>CAZUUI010000053.1:0-9326 GCA_964622955.1 uncultured Chitinophagaceae bacterium
GAAAATCAATTGGCAAGCAAGTATCTGTTTATAGTTTTGAGGATTTTGTGATGACTTATATGTATTAAAACACTATCGTTTCATTTGCATAAATCTTCAGCACATAATAATTCCAAATCATTTCATATTTGTCCTTTATGAGAGCTGCGCTGGCATTGAAAAAGGTGCTTTTGCTCATATTGAGTTCGTTGGTGCTGATTTTTCCTACATTGTATTTAATTTCATCATTCTCAAAGCTCATTTTGCTGGATTGAAAACTTGATTTTGAAGCAACTAATTTTTTATCCGATGCTTGCAAATTTTGCATTGCTTGCAAAATAGATTTATGCGTTTTTTGTTTTTCTATTTCATAATCTATTTCGACTCGTTGTATATTAAATGAGGCTTCTTTTATCTTGTTTCGCGTTTGAAATTGATTGAAAATAGGGATATTGGCATTGAGACTTATCGATTTGTTGAGATTGTTTTCTACTTGTTCGCCAAAGTTCATAAATCTATTAAACGAAGAGTATGTAGTTCCCGTGTTGAAGCCTAAATTCAAGGAAGGATAAAGGCTGGATTTGGACATATTGTAGGCTATTTTTGATTTTTCAATACCAATTTTTTTAGAAATCAAAGCGGGGCTTGCATCCCACGTATTGGGCAGTGAAACGCAGGCTTGTTGCATTTCGGGTATAGAAAGTGCCATTTCTTTTAGAAAAATGTCTTTTTCAAGCGAAATATTTAGCAATTGTTTGAAATCCAATATGTTTTGATTGAGCTGATTGGAAACCGATACCAAATTCCAATTTTCATTGTCCAGCTGAGCTTGTACTTTGAAACGTTCATTTTTTGCGGCTACGCCTTCTTCTATTTTCTTCAACGTCAATTCCAGATTTTTTTTGCTAATTTGAATTTGTTCTTGAATAACTTTCTGATTTTCTTGTAGATAAAGTATGTTGGTGTATTTCAAAATTACATCAATCGTTATATCGTTTTTCACTTTTTGTAGCATCGTTTTATTTGATGCCAATTCTTGTTTTTGGAGTTTGATATTATTGACATCGTAGAATCCATTGAATAAATTCCAATTTGCATTTACACCTCCATTATACGTGTTAAAATTTTGATTGATATACGTATTCGTAAAAGGGTCAATGCCTCGTCCCCAGCTGGAGCTTCCCGTTAAATATCCATTTGCGGTAGGAAGCAATTTGTTTTTGGCATCTTTTAAAGCAAGCTGCGCATATTGTTCATTTAGCTTCTGGTTTTTTATCTGTAAATTTTGTTCCAAAGCCATATCAATCGCCTTTTTGAGCGTAAAGGTATCTTGTGCAGAAAGTGTATTTAAGTTCAAGGCGAGAAGAAAAACGATGTGTAATCCTCTCTTAACTAATAATTTGTCCATCGGCAATTTCAATTTTTCGTTTGCAAATATTGGCTACTTCATATTCGTGGGTTACGATTAGCACCGTTTTTCCTTCATTGTTTATTTCTAAAAGCAAATCCATAATTTCGGCACTGGTTTTGCTATCCAAGGCGCCTGTAGGCTCGTCGGCCAGAATCAAATCGGCCTGAGTCACCAATGCGCGTGCTATGGCCACACGTTGTTTTTGTCCTCCCGAAAGTTCGTTGGGTAGATGATGCATACGGTCTCCTAGACCAACTTTAACGAGCATTTCTTCAACTTTTTGGCGCATCTCGGACTTGGAGTCACCTCTGTAATACAAGGGTAATTCTACATTTTCAAGAGCCGTTTTGGTGCCTATGAGATGAAAGGTTTGGAATACAAATCCTATAAATTTATTTCTATAATGTGCGGCTTCGGTTTCATTGATATTTTTGATTAAATTATTATTGAACCAATAATTTCCTGAGTCATAATTGTCCAAAATTCCAATAATATTGAGCAATGTAGATTTTCCACTGCCCGATTTTCCTACAATTGAAACCAAATCGCCTCGTTCTATTTCTAGCGATACGCCTTTGAGGACCTCAACAGACTTTGTCCCGAGGGTATATGTTTTTATTAAATTGTCTATTTTTATAAGTGTACTCATACTATTTATCTTCAGTATCTTCTTTGCTTACCACTTTGTCATCTTGCTTCAATCCATTGATAATTTCTATAAATTGTCCGTCAGAAAGTCCCGTTTTTACATTTTTTCGTTTAAAGGATTCACCATCTTTTACTTGGACAAAAGCCGTATCTTCGGCATATTGAATGTATTTTTCTTGAATAGCCCATACGTTCTCTTTTTTGGCAATAGTAATTTCTGCTGTAGCTGTAAAACCCGATTTGATTTTTGACAATTCATCTGCCGTCAAAAGAAGCTTGGCTTCTACATCAAATTTTGTAATGCCACCAACGTCCACTCCTTTTGGAGAAATTTTTGTAAGTTCAGCCTCCACCATTTTGTCTTTTAGCGCATTAATTTTAACTTTGAGATTCAATCCTTTGTGAAGATTGATCAAATCTTTTTCATTTACTTGTCCTTTAAAGAGGATTTCATTCATATCGGCAATGGTAGCAATAGTCGTTCCTTCATTAAAGGTGTTTCTATTCACCACAGAACCTCCAATTTTTACAGGAATATCTAGCACAATGCCATCCGTAGTAGAATACACAATATTGGATACAAAGTCGGTACTGTTTGAAAATCCTTGTTTTACAATTCTTTTATATTTAATAGCCGATTGATACTCCGTTTCGGCTACATTATATTCTTGCTTGGAAAGTTCGTATTCTTGTTTTGAGATTACGTCTTTTTCAAACAGGGTTTTATTTCGCTGATAATTTGCTTTAATTCGTTCCAAATTCGCTCTAGTAATGCTCAATTGTCTGTCGGCATCTTGTGTGTTTTTTGGGTCGGGCAATATTTTTATTTTAGCAATGGCTTGTCCTTTTTTTACAGGGTCGCCAATTTGAACATACAAATCATCGATAATTCCAGCCAATTCTGGCTTGATGTTTACCTCTTTGCTACTCGCCAATTTTCCCGAAATTAATTGTTTATTTTCAATGGTCTTCTTTTTGAGCTGGTCAAAATCCTTCTTTGAATCATCATTTTTCCCTTTATTACAAGTAGCTACAGCGCCTATGATAATGATGATTAGGACAACAATGCCAATGATATATCTTTTTTTCATTTTTATGTGAGTGATTAGTGATTAGTAATTTGTGATTTGATTTAGTTTAATTTTATCAATATATTTTTGAATCTAATGTTCTATATCTAACATCTCATATCTAACATTTAATTCTCTTGATTTAAAGCTATTACTGGTCGGATTTTAGATGCTTTTATGGCGGGCAAAATCCCAGCTATTACACCTGAAATGATCAGTATAATCAGCGAAGCAATTACAATGGGAATATTGACCCCAACGGAACGGATTAAGTCGCCTTCTTTTGCCATAGACTGCACGATATAATTGAGCAAATACACTACAATAAATCCAAAAAACACGCCCACAAAGCCCGCCATAGTTGTCAGCGCTATGGATTCGATCAATATCATCTGCAAAATATCGCGTGGCGAAGCACCAATAGCTTTTCTAATTCCTATTTCGCGGGTTCGTTCGTTGATATTTACATACATAATATTCCCTACGCTAATAATTCCTGTGAGCAAAATACAAAATCCTACAAACCATATAAATATCTGAACGCCCGAAAATAAGGTTTGAAAATTTTCAACTTCTTCAGATAGATTATATGTAAAAACGGCTTTGGAGTCCTCTACATCATAGCCATAAAGATTGGCTAAATATTTTTTAAACTGCTTGTCAAATGCCTTGCCATCTACTTCTTTTTTCAAAGACATCATAAAATTGCCCATCGAATTGGCGTTAAACAAGCTTTTGTAATAATTATAAGGGATAAAAATGGAGTTTCTATCGGATTGGTCAAACATACTTCCCGGCTTGGAAATGCCCACTACTTGAAAATAATTGCCACCAACATTAATATATTCGCCAATAGATTTTTTCTTTCTTTTGAATAAAATTTCTGCGGTACTTTCCGAAATAATGCAAACGGGTTTTTGAGAATTGACATCATTTTTGTTGAACAATCGTCCCGATTTGAGCGCCAATTTTTTAATTTTGAAAAAAGACATATTTACTCCCTTCAAACTTCCCATTGCGGTGTTTTGGTCATACGATACTTGCATACCTTGTGGGGCATTGGCATCGGCGGAAATATGCTCAATTTCCGAAAAGTGATTTTTGAATTTTTCAAGCAATTCTTCATCAAAAAGAACCTGTTTACCAGCCGTTTCGCCTTTGTAATTAAGCGATGTTTCGCCACCATAAACCCAAATGGTATTATCGGCATAGCCATTAAAAATTTTGAAAATTCCTTTTTGAAAGCTATCACCAAAGCCCATCATCAGCATAAGGATGAAAATCCCCCACGCAATTCCAAAGCCCGTCAACGCATTGCGGAGCTTGTGCTGCGAAATAGAGTAGAAAACTTCTTTAAGATTGAGTTTTGGTATCATCCTACAAATATAATATAGTTTAGAGAAGTTTAGGAGAAAAAGGTTACAGATTGCAATTTATTAACAAATATATAGTTAAAAAAAGTTTTATAATATTAAAGAAAGTTAAAGAGTGTCCTATGAAGTTAACATAGATTAGTTTTGCACTCAGTTTTAAACGAAATTAACTTTATAGATATGAAAAAAATAATACTTTTTTTAGGTAATGTAATATTAGTAAGCCATTTGTTTGCTCAATCAGGTACAATAACATATAATTCGGGTACAGATGAAGCTACTTTTACTTGTACTGGGTGTAGTAGCCCTTATTTTTATGAATATACATCAGGACCATCTAATACGGTAACGTCTGCTTCAACTTCATCAAGTCCATTAACGATTTCTGGTGCAGGAGGTATGAAAAATTTTAAAATAAGTAATACGAGTAGTACAGGTCCTTGGACAGATATTAGAGTTGCCACAACAGGGCTTCCTGTAGAGCTTACATTCTTTAAAAATAATGAAAATTATCTTTTGTGGCAAACTGCCAGTGAAAAAAATAACAAAGGGTTTGAGATTTATAAAAGCGAAGATGGCAAAGTTTGGAGTCAAGAAGGATTTGTATTGGGGAATAACTATAGTGTATCCATAAATAATTACAGCTATTTAACTACCGATAAAACATCTATGTATTATCGTTTGCGTCAAATAGATTTGGATGATCAAATGGAATGGTTGCCTATCATTTTTGTAAAAAGAAGTGGCGAAGCCGTTAAAAGATATTTTGATTTGAATGGCAATGACAAAGGGCCTTTTTATATTCAAGAAGGTAAGAAATTTCAAGAATTAAGATAGTTTTTGAATTTTATTCTCAATAGCTAAATCTATTGTTTTTGATTTAGTCGTATAAATTGCATACGTCGTTTTAGCTTTTTCCATATCCTTCATCTCTAGAAAATACAAGCACAATTCTTGAAGATATTGCCTCGGTTGTTTTTCAAGAAAAGCTATATGTTCTGGTTCAAAGAATTCGGTATTTATTAGTTTGAGGTATTGAGCATTAGTGGTATCATTGACAAATAGCTCTTCTATTGAAGAGCTATCGTCTTTTGCCAACAAGCGTTGCAAAAATTTAATGAAATTTTGTAATTCCTTAAGGAATAAATCTTCTCGTTGCAATTCCTAGAAGATACAAGCTAAAATAGATAGCCCTAATAAAATATAGTACGCTAAGTAGTTGACTTGGAATAATGTGTAGATTTTTTTCATATAATAAATTATACTGCAAAATTAAATGAATTCCAATACCTAAAACGTTAATAATTGTAAAGAAAAAATTCTGTTTTAATTAAAAGGATTCAATATATATTTGTTGAGTTAATTTTAAATCAATCAGAAATGAACAAAACTAAAACAGTATTTTTGTTAATAATTTTTTATTTAAACGTTAGCGCACAAGTAAATGAATATAAATACTGCAATTGTATTGATAGCTTTATTCCCATTGAAGATAGTCTTACCCTTTTCAAAAGAATATGTAATAAATCGTTGGCTGAAACAGGGATTTTTAAAAATGGTATTCCATACGGAACATTTAAAGTTTATGGAAAAGATAATATGGTAATGAAAACAATTGATTATAAAGAAGGCGTTTTGGATGGTGCGTTTAAAATTTATAACAAAAAAAATGAATTAATCTTAGAAGCTTATTTTAAAGATGGCGCCAAGGATAAAAATTGGAAATATTATAATCAAGATGGTGTTTTGAAAATTGAAGGTAGTTATTCTGATAATATGCCCATTGGAGTATGGAAATACTATTCGGATTCTAAGGAATTAGTTTTTCAGTATGATTTTGATTCAAATAAAGACACAAACAAAGAATTGACGAGGTTTTATAATTCAAAAGATGTGAAATATATGTTTAGTACTCAAGAATTTTATTTTACATATCCTCAAAAATCTAAGTTGACTTTTGAAAACAATATACTAGGTGGAGTGGAAGTATTGTCTTTTGTTTTAAATAATTACTTAGAAATAAATAAAGAATTATGGAACACATACTATCGACAATTGTATAAAGTTTCTTTTGATACAGACACATTAAATTCAACCATTTTTGAATACAAGTTGTTAGACTATCATCTCTTTGAAAAAGGAGATAATATTTTTCAAATTATAATGGAAACAAATCTTGAAAAAGATTTACATAAAGTTTCACCATCTTCTTTTTCAATTAATTATCAATTGCTTAAAAGTGCAGAATTACTTAACTTGATACCTCCAATGATTTATACAAACAAGAATTTTGATTTTTATTTTCTAATAGATGTGAATTTTTTGGCATATAGAAAGAAGTGATTCCTAAATCTTACATTAAGCTTTTTGAATTTAGTCATAGATAAATGAAAATTGTAAGTTTAAATTAGTCTTTTTCTCTTTTATAATCTTAAATTATACTTTAGTAGTTCAAATTAAAAATTTGTTGTTAGTCTGTTAATAATTTAAATGAATTCAAATATCTAAATCGATAATATAAAAATTCGGTATAATGGACAAAATTAATGGTTTTTTAGAGACGATATTCTCTAATGGACATTTTTAATGGTATTTATTTTTGAGATATTGGTGTTCTTATAAAAATAATTCCGACTTTTGCATTGTCTATTTAAACGGAAACAAGCTCTGCTGGGGAGCAACTTGTCAGGGATAGTATAGATGTTCGACAAAAATGTCTTATCAATGGATTACTGAATGTAGTCCATTGATATTTTTAGAGAACCTTATACCTTTAAAAACCCATCAATGAATTTCTTTTTTCTTGATAAAGATAATCCATTGTGGTTCCGCAACTTGTTTTTTAAATCTGCAAAATGTCCATCTATAGCATTAGTTGTATTAGGTATCTTAAGGGGATAATGGTCATACCAAGTGAATAGCCATGGTAAGTTTTTATAAAGGCTTCGGTAGGCACTACGTAAGCGTTTGTGTGTAAAGAATGTTTTTTTCGTTAATGGATTAATTGTTCTCTCATTTAAAAAACTGTTCCATTTTTTCAGCCATAATCCCAAAGCTCCTTCAAAAGATTCTTTGTCGGTTTGCTTCATTAAATCAACCACTTCCATTAATTCTTGAGCTGATTTTAGCTTAGGTTTTTTGGTCAAATACCTACGAATAATAGCTGATTGGTGGAACTGGCACATCTGAACAGGTATATTGGAAAAACTTTGAATTAGGCCCTTTCTACCGTCACAAACTATTGCTAAAATTTTAAAACCTTTGAGCTCTAGCTCCTTTATTCCTTGAATATACAAAGCATTGTTTTCATTTTTGACATAATATTTCAAAAGATTTTCTTTTGTTATAGCATCCTTAAAAAGCATCACTCCAAAATTTCTTCCCCAATAAGTAGTATCCATCAAAACAATAACATGTCTTGGTTCTGGAAACTTATTATTAACCTGATGGCTATCAATCCTGCGTTGAATGGTTTTTGTGGAGCAATTATATTTCTCTGCTAATTGTTTATACGTTTGTTTCCCTAAGGTATATTCGTGCCAAATTTGAGCATTATTTAATCTATTTCCACCCAAAAATTGCTTACCACAAAGATGACATCTGTAACGTTGAACACCTTTTACAATTCCATATTTTTGAACAAAACCCTTATTGCAATAAAAACATTTTTTTTATTCATAACCTTTGACTTTATGCAAAGCTAGATAGAATAAGCTTTGCAAAGAATTTTACCATTAAAAATGTCCATTAAGCCAAAAATTCTAAAGAAAATCCCCCCTACTTCACATACTTTTTCCACCTCGCTTTGAGCCATTGAAGGACTTCATTTTCACGAGGATTTTTTCCGGGATGGTAGAAAACTTTTTCTTGAATTTCCTTAGGTAGAAAGTCTTGATCTACAAAATTACCATCATAGTTATGGGCATATTTATAATCCTTTCCATAATTGAGGTCTTTCATCAATTTGGTTGGAGCATTTCTTAGATGCAGCGGCACCGCTAAGTTTGGATGGGCTTTGTTGCAAGCCATCGCTTCGTGGAGTGCCATATAGGTGCTATTGCTTTTGGGCGAAGTAGCCAAATATACCACCGTTTGGGATAGAATAATACTGCACTCGGGGTAGCCAATTTTTGTAACGGCATCAAAACAGGTATTTGCCATCAAAAGTGCATTGGGATTGGCAAGTGAAATATCTTCGGAAGCTAAAATCAATAGCCTTCGAGCAATAAATTTAGGGTCTTCGCCTCCTTCAATCATTCGTACAAGATAGTATAGCGCAGCATTCGGGTCACTTCCTCGTATGGATTTGATAAAAGCGGAGATAATATCATAGTGCATTTCGCCATTTTTGTCATAAGCCGAAAGATGGTCTTGCAATATCATTTTTACCATTTCATCGGTAATCGATACGGGTGTTTCTTTGGCATTCATAGCGCACAATTCTATGATATTGAGTAGTTTTCGAGCATCGCCACCACTAAATTGTGCTAGTAAGTTCCATTCCGCTATCGAAACTTTTTTTTCTATAAGCCAAGCATCATTTTCCAAAGCTTGTAAAGCTATTTTCTTCAAATCGTCCAATCCCAAATCCTCCAACGTATAGATTTTGCAACGAGAAAGCAAGGCCCTATTGACTTCAAATGAAGGGTTTTCGGTAGTAGCGCCTATCAATAGGATTTTTCCTTCCTCCACGGCTTTGAGCAGGCTGTCTTGTTGGCTTTTGTTGAATCGATGAATTTCATCAATAAAAAGTAGGATTTTTCCTTCGGTTTCAAATTTTGAAATCACATCACGCACTTCTTTTACGCCACTTTGGACGGCACTGAGACTATAAAAAGGGAGCCC
>CAZUUI010000053.1:9336-9895 GCA_964622955.1 uncultured Chitinophagaceae bacterium
CAAAAAAGAAAGCGTTGTTTTCCCCACTCCTGGCGAGCCCCAAAAAATCAAAGAAGGACATTGTTTATTTTCTATGAAGTTTCGGATAATGGCTCCCTTTCCTACAAGCTTTTCTTGTCCTACAAAATCCGAAAGGGATTTGGGACGCATACGTTCGGCTAGAGGAGCTAGAGGCGTGTTCATCAGGTATTTTTTTAATGATTGAAATGACGAATGCCTGTCATTACCATCGATAGCTCATTTTGATTGCAAAAATCGATACTGTCTTGGTCTTTGATACTACCGCCTGGCTGTGCTACCGATACAATGCCTTCATTTTTGGCAATGGCTACACAGTCTGGAAACGGAAAAAAGGCATCGCTACACATTACCGCACCCTCAAGGCTCAATTCAAATTCTTTAGCTTTGGCTATCGCGTGGTGCAATGCATCTACACGAGATACCATACCACAACCCATCCCAATCAATTGTTGATTTTTTACCAAAGCAATGGCATTCGATTTTAGATGTTTCATAGCTTTTATCCCAAATTCTAAATCGCTGATTTGCGAAGCAGTAG
>CAZUUI010000053.1:9905-10329 GCA_964622955.1 uncultured Chitinophagaceae bacterium
ATTTTCGATAGATTTATCCTCGTCTTGTATCAAATGACCTCCTAGCGCAGATTTAACTTTAGACGTATAATTGATTTTTTCTTTTTGAATCAAAATCATACGATTTTTCTTGCTTTTCAATATCTCCAACGCATCATCGTCATACGCAGGCGCTACTATCAATTCAAAAAATAAACTATTCATAGCCTCTGCAGCAGTTTTGTCTATTTTTTTATTACAAGCCAATACACCACCAAATGCACTTTTGGGGTCGCATTCAAACGCCCCGTTGTAGGCCTCAGTTACTGTGTTTCTTGAAGCTAAGCCACAAGTATTGTTGTGTTTGATGATAGCAAAAGTGGTTTCTTCAAATTCAGAAATAATCTTGATAGCGGCATCTAAATCCAAAATATTGTTATAACTAATTTCTTTGCCATGTAATTGC
>CAZUUI010000054.1:0-10315 GCA_964622955.1 uncultured Chitinophagaceae bacterium
AATAGTCGGGATAAATTCCGCCTCCACCTTTAACTTTTCTACCCGAAAGCGTATAAAATAGAGCCGTATCATCATTTTTAATGTTTTTATCATCAAAAAACTCCCCTTTTTCATATCGTTTCAGAATTTCTTCTTCGTATTCCAAATTATTTTTATAAGGTTTTTGGATATTTCTACCCGATGCTGTATAATATTTTGCAACGGTAAGCCGCACAGCACTTCCATCGCTCAATGAAATTTGACTTTGAACCAACCCTTTCCCAAAACTTCTACGACCTACAACCACTCCTCTATCCAAGTCTTGTATAGCGCCAGCCATAATTTCAGAAGCACTTGCAGATCCTTCATCAATTAAGATTGCTATTTTACCATTTTCAAACAATCCTTTTGTCTTGGTAATATATTTTTCGGTGTTATAATTTCTTCCTTTGGTATAAACTAATAACTTATTTTGATCGATCAATTCATCTAAAATTGAAACCGCAGTCTCCAAATAACCACCTGTATTTTGTCTAAGGTCTATTACCAACTTGTCTATCTTTTTATTTTCTACTAAATTAGAAAGTTCTGTTCTAAATTCATTATAGGTCTTTTCTCCAAATGAATTAATCTTTATATAGCCTGTTTTATCACTTACCAGCAAGCCTTTTTCTACACTATTTACTTGAATCGTATTTCTTTTTACTTCAATATTAACAATCTTGTTTGAATTTGATTTAAGAACACCTAGTTTTACAATTGTACCTTTTTTTCCTCTTAATTTTTTAAAAACATCGGCATTACTTATTTTTTTGCCCGCAACAATAGTATCATTTATCTTAATTATTTTATCGCCCGATTTAATTCCCGCAAGCTCAGAAGGTCCACCAGAAATAGGAGCTACAACGATCAACGTATCATTGCTTATAAAAAATTCGATACCTATACCCTCAAAATTCCCCTCTAATGGCTCATTGGATTGTATCAAATCTTCTTTGGGGATATAAATAGAATGAGGATCCAATGTAGCTAATAAATTAGCAACCGCTTTATTTTCAATCTTAGAAAAATCTAATGTATCTACATAATTTCGTTGAATAATATCCAAAAGCTCATCAAATTTGGTAGATTGATTAACAATTTTGGGCTTACTATTAAAGAAATAATACGAAAAAATCATTCCTATTGCTATCAACAAAAAATTTTTAAGAAAATTATTTGCTTGATTTTCAGGCAAGTTATTAGAAAAAGGTTGTTTTTCCGACTCAGGTTGCATATAAATTCATATCGAATTTCGGTTTGCAAATATAAGCTAATTTATTTGATTTGATGTTAAATAATACCGTTCATACAATCAATATAGTCCAATCTTCGCTTTTCTTGATTGTACTATTTGCTTGTTTTGACGGCATATACCACTCTAAACTTATATAATAGTTTGGACTATTTTATAAGTAAGATTGGTATAAAAAAGCTAATTTTCTTTCATTTAATCACAAAAAAATCCCACTTCATACGAAGTGGGATTTTTGATTTTATATGAAATAAATTTCAATTTTAGCTATTAGCAAATTGCTTGCGAATAATATTCAACGCGCCACCTTCTTTGAACCACTCAATTTGTTGAGAATTGTATGTGTGATTTGCAAGAATAGTTTCTTTGCTACCGTCTTTATGGGTAATTTCCAAAGTCAATGGTTTGCCTTCTGTAAAATCATTCAATCCTAAAACGCTTACTTTGTCATCTTCTTGGAATTTTTCAAGTTGGTTTCGTGGATACGAGCAAAAGATTTTACCAATACTACTTGTACTCCCAAATGACGTGGCTCCATAGCTGCGTGCTCTCTAGAAGAACCTTCTCCATAATTCTCATCGCCTATTACGATACTTCCAATGCCTTTGGCTTTGTATTGACGTTGAACCGTAGGTACTTCTTCGTAATTTCCAGTCAATTGATTTTTTACAGAATTGGTTTTTTCATTGAAGAAATTGGTAGCACCAATAAGCATATTATTGGAAATATTATCCAAATGACCACGATATTTCAACCAAGGTCCTGCCATAGAAATATGATCGGTAGTACATTTTCCTTTCGCTTTGATAAGGATAAATAAATCGGTAAGGTCTTGGCCATTCCATTTTGCAAATGGACTCAATAATTGCAAACGACTAGAAGCTGGATCTACTTTTACTTCTACGCCACTTCCATCTTCCAAAGGCGCTTGATAACCTGCATCTTCTACATCAAATCCTCTTGTAGGCAATTCTTCGCCTGTAGGTGGGTCTAGTTTTACTTGTTCGCCTTTCTCATTTACCAACGTATCGGTCAATGGATTAAAAGTCAAATCCCCTGCAATAGCCAAAGCTGTAACAATTTCAGGGCTTCCTACAAACGCATACGTATTAGGATTGCCATCTTGACGAGCGGCAAAGTTTCTGTTGAAAGAATGAATAATCGTATTTTTCTCTTTTTTATCTGCACCCATTCTATTCCACATTCCAATACAAGGACCACAAGCATTTGAGAATACTTTAGCGCCAATATTATTGAAAATATCTAAAAATCCATCGCGCTCTATTGTATAACGAATCAATTCGCTACCCGGTGTAATGGTATATTCCGCTTTAGCTTTTAGATTTTTGTCTGAAACTTGTTTTGCTAGACTTACGGCACGGCTAATATCTTCATACGAAGAGTTGGTACAGCTTCCTATCAATCCCACCTCTACTCTTGTAGGCCATCCATTAGCGGCAGCAGCTTCTTTCATTTTGCTGATAGGCGTAGCTAAATCTGGGCTAAATGGACCATTGATATATGGTTCTAATTCATCCAAATTGATTTCAATTACTTGGTCAAAATATTTCTCTGGTGAAGCATAACACTCTGGGTCTGCATTCAAATGCTCTTTTACCGAATTTGCTATTTCGGCAACATCGGCTCTGCCCGTAGCTTTCAAATAACGCTCCATACTTTCATCGTATCCAAAAGTAGACGTTGTAGCTCCAATTTCAGCTCCCATATTGGCAATGGTACCTTTTCCAGTACAGCTAAGATTGGTTACACCTTCTCCAAAATACTCAACAATAGCGCCTGTTCCACCTTTTACGGTAAGGATTCCCGCTACTTTCAAGATAATATCTTTGGCACTACACCATCCATTCAATTTTCCTGTCAATTTGATACCAATCAATTTTGGCCATTTTAGCTCCCAAGGCAATCCCGCCATTACATCTACTGCATCGGCTCCACCTACACCTATCGCTACCATTCCCAATCCACCTGCATTCACCGTATGGCTATCGGTTCCAATCAGCATTCCCCCTGGAAATGCATAACTTTCTAAAACAACTTGGTGAATAATCCCGGCGCCTGGTTTCCAAAAACCAATGCCATATTTATTTGATACAGAAGCCAAAAAGTCAAAAACTTCTTTACTTTCGTTATTTGCAAATTCTAAATCTACTTTCGAACCTTCTTTGGCTTGAATCAAGTGATCGCAATGAACCGTACTAGGTACAGCTACTTTGCTTCTTCCACTGGTCATAAACTGCAAAAGTGCCATTTGTGCTGTTGCATCTTGCATAGCTACTCTATCTGGTGCAAAATCTACATAACTTCCACCTCTTTGAAAATCTTCAATCTTTTGTGATTCGTGTAAATGCGAATACAAAATCTTTTCGGAAAGTGTCAAAGGACGATTAATTGTTTGTCTTACTTTTTGGAGTTTTGCAGGTAAATTTTCATATACCTTTTTGACCATATCTATATCAAATGCCATAATTAGAGAAAATTTTAATAGTTTTTATTGAATTCGGCAAAGATAATAAATTTTCCAAACATAAATTTGAATTTATTCCAAAACTTGTAAAATAGATATAGTTATACGTCAAGTACTAGATAGATTCCCAAACCTTGGTTCCTTCGCTGCAATTTTTGCAAATATCTATTTGGCTTCTGGAAAGAAGGAGTTTTTGTCTAAAATCATCATAATTTTTGGATTTCCAAATACTATCAAAATCCGTATCATCCCATTTTCCCATAGTATATTGCGCATCTTTGTCAAAACAGCAAGGCAGTATTTGTCCATCAAAAGTAGAAACCGTCGAATGCCAAAGCTTCCAGCACTGATTTTTCATTTCATTTTTGATACGATAGGTTCCATCGGATTGTTTTTTGTATCTAGAATATTTATCTTGCTTTGGAATCAGTTCATTTCCCTGTTCAAAGTCATATATTTGAGCCGTTTTTAGAATAACTTTATCAACGCCCATTTTTTTTCCAATCGCTTTTACTTCGTCAATTTGATGTTCATTGGGCGCTACTACGAGCATCTGGAAAATGATATAAGGTTTTTTGGAACGCGCTTTTCGTTTTGCATCAATAATATTTTGAGTGCCTAGAAGCACCTTTTCCAGTTTTCCGCCTTTTCGATATTGTTCATATACTTCTTGCGTACTGCCATCTATTGATATGATAAGCCTATCCAGCCCCGAAGCCACGACCTCCTCCGCCACTCGTGGCGTCAAAAAATGCCCATTGGTACTGGTAACGGTATATATGTTCTTATCGTGTGCCGCTTTTATCATTTTACAAAAATCCTTATTCATAAAAGGTTCTCCTTGAAAGTATAAATACAAATATATCAAGTGAAAATGCACTTCATTTATCCATTTTTGGTATTTTTCCCATTCCGAATCGCCTATTTTTCGAGTGAAATTTTTGAGGCCACTTGGACATTCGGGACAAGAAAGATTGCAGGTAGTGGTAGGCTCAAAACTCAAGGTAAATGGCAATCCCCAGATAATTGGTTTTTTAAGAAATTGGGAAATATAAAATGTACTATATATGCATAAGGCATTGTACAACTTATACAGGCTAAGTTTACTGATAAAATTAAAAATATCAAAAAGATGTGCCAAGACTTTTTTTGACAAATGTAAGGAAATTTTCATTCGAAGATTGTACTTTTCGACAATATTTAAAAAAACAATTACATTTGTACCTATGAAATTTGGTTTTATTCTTTATTTTTTGTGTTTTTTTGTTTCTTTAGAAGCTCAAACGGATTCATTTTCTACACAAAAATCATTTGAAGGACAATTTTATTATGGAAGAATTTTCAAACATTCTCCAATTTTTAATCCTGTAATTACTGAAAATTCAATGGCTGCGGAAGTTTCATACCAATGGCGAAGCAACCGAAATCCTTTTATGGCTTATTTCAATTATCCTACAATTGGCGTCCATCTTTTTGGTACACAATTAGGCGATGCACCTCTTTTTGGAAAAGGAATAGGCGCTATGGGTTCTTTACAGTTTCATTTGATAGAACACAAGCGGTTTTCATTAATTTGGAAAAATGCTATAGGAATGGGCTACCTCACTCGTACTTTTTCCGAAACTTCAGAGAATAATGCCATCGGTTCGCATATCAACATTTTGGCACAGGTACAAGCCAACGCGTTATTTCATTTATCTAAAAATATAAAGGCACAATTGGGAATAGGTGTTACGCATTTCTCCAACGGCAGAACTACCTTGCCCAACTTAGGTATCAATTTTATGTCTTTTCATTCGGGAATCGTATACAGCCTCCATTCAGACAAACCTTTTTATAAGTTCAAAAAACAAGCGAATATTAGAAGCTTGTCTAAGAACGTTGTCGTACTGGGATTAGGCGCTTCGGACAAAGGAAATATTGTCAATTCGGTTGTATTGCCTACATACAGCCTTCAATATGCTAGACGATTTTTTACCAGTCCTGTCAATGCCTTGCTAGGAGGCGTAAGTCTTGCGTATAAAAATGACGATATCGACTATAATATTTATGGATTTACACAAAATAGTGACATTTCTTTGAACTTTGGTGATGAGATATTCTTTGGTCGATTTAGTTTTGCGTCAATGATGGGCGTCTATCTATATCCTATTTCAAAACAAAGCAAATATTGGTATCAAAAATACAGTATTAATTATCAAATTCCTATTTCGTGGAAAGGCATAGGACTAGGAATTGGCGCACAACTGAAGACACATTATGGCGCTGCGGAATTGGTAGAAGGAAAAGTATTTTTAACTTTTTAAACTTTTTTGAGTCAAATAAACGTTTTAATGTCAGATAAAAATTTCAATCCTTTGAAAAAAACAATATTCCTTTTATTCCTATTTTTGTCAAGCCTCAAAATGGAAGCACAAGGAGGCGCTGCAGGCTTCAAAAATGACCAAAACTTTTTTTTTGTATATAACAACAATCAAATAAAAAAGCTAGAATATATCAATATTGAATCCTTCTGGACCGGAAGAGATTATATCTCATATATAGACAATTTTGGCAATTTTAAACTGTATTACAATTCCAGACTGTATACTATTTTTCCATTAAGACCTACAAGTATTAAGGTTTCTAATTATCTAATGGCTTATACTCAAGGGGGGCAATTAGGCGTTTTTAATGGAATTGCTTCCAGAAAAGTAGAGACATTTACACAAGGTGATTTTAAACTGGGCGATAGCATTATTGCTTATGTTGATAATTTTGGGCTGTTAAAAGCTTATGTTTTTGACACGGTAATTACCTTGATGCGCTGGAATAATGAACCTTATGAAGTAGGAGACAATATTATGGCTTATTCGTTTGAAAACAGTGGTTTTTATGCGCTGTACAACAAGCACATCATTGAAATAGAAAATTACTTGCCTCATAACTACAAAGTCGCTAGAAATATTATAGCTTATAACGACTATTTGGGTAATTTTAAAGTGTTTTCAAATGGAAATACGTACAATTTAGAAATCTATGAAACTCCAAATTATGAAGTGGGAAATGAAATTGTGAGCTATTTTAATAATATTGGCGAATGGATGGTTTTTTATGGTGGCGAAAAATCGAAATTGCTAACTGTTAAACCTAAAAAACAATATTTAAAACGAAATATTTTGGCTTATGTAGACTTTGCCAATCGATTTTATGTATTTTATAAAGGTAAATTGACGCAACTGGAGAATTATGAGCCTGCACGGGTAGAAATATGGGACGATATTCTGGTATATACCGATTTTTATGGAAAGCTTTGGGGATTTGTCAATGGCGAAAAAGTGCCTATTTCGGACAATATTGTGTTGGGCTGGGAACTGCAAAAAGAATGTGTGGTATACTTCGACCTCACACCTGCTGCCAAAACAGTTTGGCACAAAGGCAAAAATTATATTTATGACCCTACAATAGATGTATTGAATAGGAAATAGAAAAGGGTTGACAAAATGCCAACCCTTGAAAATTAGATAAAAATAAATTTTTTAGAAGCAATAGTTTAGTGTAGCACCTATAACATTTACTCCTCCATCTTTTACGTTTAATAAATATGATCCTCTCAATTCAACAGGGTATGTATCTTTAAGTATAAAACGTAAACCAGCGTTTGAATAAACACCAAATGAGGCAACTGATGCAGAAGCTCCATTCTGACTAACAGAGATACTATTATATCCACCTCCAGTTCCTAAGAAGAAACCAAAACCATCTTCATTGTCAGGATTGCTTTTACATCCAAAATTGAATTCGGCTACAACAGGAATATCAAATCCAAAACTTCCTGAACTCTCTTCTCCTGCTCGAGAGCTGCTTGAGCTATTGAATGAAAACCCTAAACCTAGGTGAGAACCTACAGATATTGTTGAATTTTCTGATACTTCAACAATATTTAATCTTGGGTTGTAAAATAAACTAGCTAATCCTACATTTTCTGCTACGAGGTAACCAACTCCAGCTGAATGAGAATAAGAAGTTTGTGCAAAAACGTTTATTCCTAAAAACGTTAAAAAAATGAGTAAAGATTTTTTCATAATAAAAAATTTAGTTTGTTTGTTTGAGATGCAAAACTATAATTTATTTTTTAATTTATACAAAAATAATAGTTTAACTTTTTGATTTTAAATGCGTTTTGTGTTAAAATTTATTAAATTATTTTACCAATCCCTTAAATTCTCTATAATCTTTATATAAAGAATATAAAAAAGAAAAAGTTATAATAGCCAAACCATAAGGTCTTTTTGGAAGTGGATAAAATAAAAATCCAAATGCAATAATACCAAATACAATTTTAAATATAAAATATTGTTTCAAAGTAAGTCTGTGTCTATAAGAGTATATATACAGCGCTGAAAAAAGGAATGAGAAAATAATAATAATTTGAGTCATAATCGTTTTGTTTTGATGATTTCTAAGGCAAAGATAATTAAAGTTTTAAAAAAACTACATACTTTTTTAGCCCCGATAGAAGCGGATATCCTCCGAAGCTTGCGTAGGAGATAGTAGCGTTTAGCCCCGAAATCGGGATTTTCAACAGGATTAGCTCCAAAAGACTAACTATTTTTGAATAAGGGTACACTACTGCAACTTTCGCCAAAAGCGACTGATTTTGCTATTCGGTTGAGTTTTTGGGTAAAGAGAATGTAAGGATAGGGTGATATGGTTTTTTTGCTACATCCTTTTATTAAAATTCGCTTGTTTTGATAGGGTTCTAGCGATAGGTTTTGAATTTTTGAGATTAATACATCTTCTTCAAACGTTTCTTTTTTGAAGTATGCTTTTGAATCTACTTGTTCGAGATAATGCGCTATCAACATATAAGCCCACTGTGGGATAATGGCGTCATTGGAACAAAAAATGAGTGTATGTTTTTCATTGAAGGCTTGCCAATTCATATTTTCAAGAGCAAGTCTAAAATCGGATTCTTTCAACAACCATTCTTGAACCAAAAAATCTTTTATATCCAAAAAAGCCAGCTCGTCACTTTTGGGATAGAATGATTCCAAATCCAGCTGTACAATTGCCTTTTTTTCTACCTGATTTTCCATATTTTATTTTGGATTAAAACATTGTGTGTTCTAAAAAAGTTCTATTTCAGTCCTGTTTGTACTACCTCCAACCCAAATTCTTTGGCACTGGTGAGTATAAAATCAAAAATATCGGATTGAATTTTTTCGTAGGCCTCCCATTCCGAAGTATTGGTAAAACAAAATATCTCTAATGGAAGTCCTTGCGTACTGATTTCGCGCTGTCTTACTAGCAAAATATCGTCTTTGACAATATGGTTGTGAATCAAGAGATATTGATATACATACACACGAAAAAGTCCTATATTGGTCAATTGTTTTTGGACTAATTGTGGGGTAGCGGGTTGGTTCAAGTTCATTTGAGAATATTCATTCTGTTTCTTTTTGATATAATTTCCTATCAGAATATTTTCCTCAAATTTTTGTAAATCTTCGTTACTTAAAAACTTAAAACTATTGATATTCAAAAAGATAGACCGCTTAATCATTCTGCGATTGTTTTTATGTATAGGCTCATTATTCTTTAGTTCCGAAGAAATAATGTCATAGGTAGGAATGGTAGAAAAAGTCTTGTCAAAGCCTTCTATTTTTATAGAAATAAGGTTAATTTCTTTTACATAACCCTCCAGATTGTATTTGGGAAAATAAACCCAATCGCCTTTTTTTACCATTCGTGAAGATGCTGCGTGAATTCCAGCTACAAAACCAAGTATTGGATCTCTAAAAACCAATAAAAAAATAGCGGTAATAGCTCCAATAACTGTAAAAATCTGCGATGCGCTTACATTAAATACAATAGAAATAATTACAAAAATGACTATCACAAACCCAACAATTCGGATTAGTTGTCCAAATGAATTGACCGCTATACTTCGATAATTGTTTTCATCTATTGACAAATCCTCAATTACATTGAGGAAACGATGTCCCAGTTGCATTAAAATAGCCAAAATAAATACCGAAAATATTTTATTGGTGATTTCAAAACTTTTTGGATGATGATAAAAAACATACGGAATGAGCATAAATGCAACAAAAGCTGGAATAAGGCGGAAAATACTTCTAAAGATTTTTCGTTTTATTAGCACAGGAAACATTGGAATTTCGCTTTCTTTTGCTATTTTTTTTAGTATAGGATTTAACAATCTATTAAACAAAAAATCAAATACTACAAAAAACAATAAAATTAGAAAAGATTTGATAGCTATCTGAGCTATCAGCACAAATGTTTCTGAAAAATGTTGATTTATATAAGTATTTAATTCTTCGGTAAAACTGTTTTTATATTCTAGGATTAATTCAAGATGTTTCTCTGGTGTCATAGAAGAAAGATTTTTTCAAAAATACTAAAAACCATATAATCCTGCATAAAAAAAAGAGGACTCAAAAAATTTGAGCCCTCTAATACTATTTAAAAACTTTATGAATATATTGTTATACCGTTTATACAATCAATATAGTCCAATTTTAATTGTCCTATTTGCTTGTTATAACGGCATT
>CAZUUI010000055.1:0-10258 GCA_964622955.1 uncultured Chitinophagaceae bacterium
CCGAAATTCAATGCGCCTCATCAATAGCGATAAATGAAATTTTGAAACTGCTATAAAATTGAAAATTATCTTCTTTTGCTAGAGTTTCGGGTGCCACATAGAGCAATTTTGTCTTTCCGTCAATTACATCTTTTTCTACTTGTCTTTTTTGAGTTACATTGAGCGTACTGTTATAAAAATGCGCTATACTTTCATTTTCATTATAATTTCTAATCAAATCTACTTGGTTTTTCATTAATGCCATTAATGGCGAAACTATAATAGCAGTGCCTTCAGAAATAATAGCAGGCAATTGATAGCAAAGCGATTTTCCTCCACCCGTAGGCATTAAGACAAAAGTGTCTTTTCCATCCAATATTGAATGAATGATGGCTTCTTGTTCGCCTTTGAATGTATCAAAGCCAAAGTTTTCCTGTAATAATTGGCTTAAATTCAATGTCTTTGAAGAGGTATTACCCATATATAAAAAAATAAATTACGAAGTTAAAAATACAATAATTTTTTAATATGCAAAGTAATTTTTTATTTTTAAGAATTTTTAGAAAAATAGGCTATTTCGCTTTCAAAGCTGACTGCAGGATATTTTTTAGCAAATTGTAAGGATTTTTCCAAATAATTTTTTAGAAAATTTTTATGTGCTATTGTGTTGGGATGCAAGGACCGATGATTCATAGCTACATTGAGTTTATACATTTCTTCAATAAGTTCAAAGTCTTCTGATGCTACGCACAATTCCATGAAATACTTGAATACAATATCTGTTGCTAGATAGTTTGGGTGTGCAAAATCGATATCAAAAAATCGATAATCTCTCAAAATATCTATTACAATTTCATAGGAAGGAAAATAATGTGTTTTTGAATTTGATGAAATTGTATGGTGAACGGCTTCAATAAGTTGTGCTTTGCTTCGATTGTTTTCAATTACACCATCACGGAGATGCCTTACTGGACTAATTGTAAAAATGATTTCAGCAGAGGGGTTAAAAGACTGAATTTTCGAAATCATATTGCTCAAAATTTTCTGAAGTTCACTAGCATGAATTAGTTTTTTTTCAAATTCTTTTTGAGGTACTTTATGACAATTGGCAACAAATTTTTGATTTTCCTTGTGAAAATATGAAAAAGCAGACCCCAATGTGATGATAATAGTTTTTGTGTTTTTAAGAAAAATATGGGCTTTTGCGATATGTTCATTTATCTTATTTAAAGAAATTTTGCATGAAGTGTCCGAAAACTCGGTATGATGATTCCAACTTCCATATAATTCATTATGATAAAAAAGATCAGATTCCTCATATATTTTATTTTCAATTATTTCATCAATGGTATTTTTAATGGAAATTGTATCAAACAAAATGCCATAAGGATTTGAAAGAATGTCAAATTTTCGATTTAGAAGTTTTTCGGAAATATTATTTGAAAAACACGAGCCTATAAAAAAAAGAGAATCAAAGGCTTTAAGTTTGAAAGGTAGTTTACTGAAATTTGCGTTGTAAAATAAATCTGTCATTTTATAAATTGTTGCATTGGTATATAATGTCAAGTTATTGCTTAAAAAGTTAAAAAAAGATAAAATTCTATATATTCTTCAAAAATAGTAGTATTTTTGTGATTTATTTGTTTTATCTATTTTAGTTCTTTCCATTAAAAATTATTTATCATGATACAAAAGTACACTTTATTTTCAATTTTATGGCTAATTACTTCATTTAATTTATTTGCACAAGAATGCGGTAGTACACAATTTCGAATTTTTGCAGGTCCCGAGTTTAATGGTGTCCTTTCTGGACAAGATAAGGAAATGCGTGGAATGCGTATTGGTTTTGGAGCTGGATTGGATGTAAGTAAATTTATGTCATGTAATGTGGCGTTTCTTACGGGATTAAATTATAATTATGCACCTTTTGAAATGTGGACAAACAAAGACTTGGAAGGATATCAATATCAAATGAATCGTACCCATATGCTTGAAATACCCTTAGGTATTAAATATATGACCGATCAAAATTCAAAATCTACAGCTTATTATTTTTCATTAGCTTATATAAATGGATTGGCGCTATCGTCCGATATGAGAAAAACAAAAGAGGAAAAACCTACAGCTTTTGATTTGAAATACGTAGAAGGAACTTATATGCTTTATAATCCAGGTGCAAAAATTGAATTAGGTTTGATGAATAAATTTGATGGAGACAACGCTTTTACCGTTAGTATGTTCTTCAAATCTATATTTCATAATTATTTTTCTGGAACCGAATCGGATAAATTGACTACTTTTGGCACTGGCTTTAATGTCGGTTATGTTTTTTAAAAAGTATTCAAATTTCAATGTATGAAACGATTTAGTCCGTTAGATGCTTCATTATTTATTCAAAATAGAAAAGATTTTGTAGCACAGCTAAAACCCAATTCTATCGCAATTTTTCATTCGGGAGATCAATTTATGAAATCTGCCGATGCTACACATGCTTTTTTTCAAAATCCAGACTTGTATTATCTTTCTGGAATTGATCAGGAAGATACCATACTCGTATTATTCCCCGATGCTCCCAATGAGGCTTGGAAAGAAGTACTTTTTGTTAAAGAAACTTCGGAGCTTATTAAAGTTTGGGAAGGATATAAATATACAAAAGAACAAGCTACGGCACTTTCAGGAATACAAAATATTCAATGGAATAAGGGCTTCAGAAGCCAATTTGATATGATGATGCATTATGCGGCTAATGTTTATATCAATTTGAATGAACATGACCGAGCGCATTATGACGGCGATTACAAAGATTTAAGATTTTTCAATGAAATTAAAACACAGTTTCCGTTGCATCAATTTGAGCGTTCGGCACCCATAATGGGTTTGCTTCGCACTGCCAAAAAACAACAAGAAATAGATATGATTCAAGCGGCTTCAAATATTACTATTGAAGCATTTAAATCTATTTTGAAAGATATGAAAAAATTCAAATATGAATTTGAAGTAGAAGCCGAATATACCTATATTTTTAATAAAAACAAGGCTATACATGCATACAATCCTATCATTGCTGGTGGTGCCAATGCTTGTGTATTGCATTATAATGATAATGACAAAGAATTGCGAAATGGCGATTTATTATTAATGGACGTAGGAAGTAGTTTTGCAAATTTTGCCTCTGATATGACACGTACAATACCTGTAGGAGGTCGTTTTTCGGAAAGACAAAAAACGATTTACAATGCTTGCCTCAATGTATTTAAAGAATGCAAAAAATTGTTTTCTACCCAAATATCACTTTTGGATTATAATAATGAATGTAAAAAATTAATGGAAAAAGAATTGATTCAAATAGGTTTGCTCGATGCTACAGCCGTTCAGAATCAAGACCCAATGAATCCATTATATAGAAAATATTTCCCTCATGGCGTTGCGCATTTCCTTGGCTTAGATGTTCATGATGTAGGAAATCATTATGCTAAAATTCCAAATAATGCTGTTTTGACATGCGAACCTGGTATTTATATTCAAGAAGAAGGCCTTGGTATTCGTATAGAAAATGATATTGTGGTAAAATCCGATGGAAATCACATCGATTTATTCAAAGACTGCCCTATCGAAGTATCGGAAATTGAAGATTTGATGAATTAATCGTTGAATTAATTTTTTTTAATATAATTTTGCATAAAACTTTCTAGGGGTGCATTAGATTTTCTAAATGCTGAGAAAAAACCCTTATTCACCTGATTTGGTTAATGCCAACGGAGGGAAGAAAGCTGCGATATTTTTCATACTTTAGGATGAAATGTGTCCCTAGATAGTTTGTATTCATTTAAAATTATCTAGCTTATGAAAAAAAATAGTATTTTAATTCTAACATTTTGTTTTTCGCTACCCTTATTTTCTCAAAAAAAAATGGGAGACACCGTACGTTTTCAAAAGGAAATTAGTATCATTTCTACACGAGCCAATCAAACGTATTTGAATACATTTCAAAATATCAAAGTAGAGCAATTATCCTCGATCAATCTGGGGCAAGATGTTCCTGTAATGCTACAAAGCATACCTTCTCTTACATTTAGTAGCGATGCTGGAAATGGAATTGGCTATACCAATATGAATCTTCGTGGGAGCGATGCACAACGTATTCAAGTCAATATCAATGGCATACCATACAACGACGCCGAAAGTCATTCGGTATATTGGGTCAATATTCCCGATATAATATCGAGTGCGGATGATATTCAAGTGCAACGAGGCGTTGGTTTTTCTACGCTTGGCGGTACTAGTTTTGGCGGGTCGGTTTCTATCAAAACTACCAAAAAATATTCACAACCTTTTCTAAAATTAAGTTCAAGTGCGGGTTCTTTCAATACGCTTCGTTCTTCAATTATGGGTTCTACAGGAATAATGAAAAATGGATGGCAGGCTACAGCCAGAGCTACGTATGCCACATCCGATGGCTATATCGATAGAGCATTTAGCCGTTTGAATTCAACTTATCTGGCTCTTTCAAATTATCAAAATAAATTTAATACACATTTAGTCGTATTTAATGGCAATGAGAAGACCTATCAAGCCTGGTATGGGGTAGAGCAGAGCCAATATGCCAATAATAGAAGATATAATATTGCAGGAACCGATTATGAACAAAAAACGGGAAATCCTTATGAAAATCAAGTAGATGATTATAGCCAAACCCATATTCAATGGATTAATAATTTTGAATGGAACTCCAATTGGCAGTCTGGTTTTACGGCATATTATGTAAAAGGTGGTGGATTTTATGAAGAATATAAAGTAGCCCAAAATTTGAATAATTACAATCTCAATTTGAATCAATCCAGCGATTTGGTTAGACAATTATGGCTTGATAACCATTTGATTGGATTTAATATGTCTAATAATTTCCAGAAAGGCATTTTTCAAAATCAAACAGCATTTCACTTAAATAATTATATTGGAAGTCATTTTGGAGAGCTCGTTTCTATTATTGATAATCCAAATTTTGTAGCTCCTTTTCGATTTTATGACAATAAATCTACTAAAATGGATGCTACTTTTTTCTCAAAATCTTCTCTAACGCTTAAAAATTGGGTTTTAAATTTTGATTTGCAAGCTCGATTGGTTAATTATAACGCATCGGGAATGCTTAGAGATAATATTCCTGTTTTGATAGATCAAAATTTTTTATTTTTCAATCCAAAGTTTGGAGTAAACTATACGTTTAACAATAAAAACAAAATGTACTTCTTTGCAGGAATTGGTCAAAAAGAACCTAATAGAAGCGATTTTATAGATGCTAAAATGAATGAAAATCCGAAAGCTGAAAAAATGCTTAATTTTGAATTGGGGCATACCTATAACACCGAAAAACTTCAAATTGAAACCAATTTATTTGCGATGCTTTACAAAGATCAATTAATCAATACTGGCGCTGTAAATGATGTTGGTTCACCTATTAGACAAAATGTAGATAAAAGTTATAGAGTAGGTGCCGAATTTACGGCTAATTATCAAATAGCAAATACGTTTTCATTTGCATCTTCAATGGCTTATAATATAAGTAAAATTGTTGATTATACATATTTCATCAATGCATTTAATGAAGATTATACTATTAATAATCAATACACAGAGAAAATTACAAAAAATAATGTAGATATTGCATTTACGCCACGTTGGAATAGTTTTTTAGAGCTCAAATGGACGGGTTTGCCAAGAACTGCTATCGCTATCAATAACAAAACTGTAGGCAAGCAATATATCGATAATACGCAGGAAACTTCAAAGTCTATTCCTTTGTATAGCTTTTTTAATTTGACTTTTGAACATAAAATCAAACCAAAATTCGCTAAAGAAATAGCCTTAAATCTATTGGTAAATAATTTATTCGATAATAAAACATTTACCAATGCATATACGTATAACACAGGTAGATTTGTATCATCAAACGGAGATATAACACCTGCTTCAGACTTCAATTATGTGTTTCCTCAGGCTGGAATAAATGTTTTGATGGGAATGTCTATGACGTTTTAGAATGTAAACTCGTTTTTTTTTAAGTTACTGGATGGAAGTAACTAAAAAAAATGCTTAAAATGTTCAAAAATTCGTTTCTTTGCAGATTAATAATATTATAGCATAGCATGAGAGTTTCTTGGAATTGGTTGAATGATTATATACAATCCGAATTAAGTGTAGATGAAGTTTCCAAAATATTGACATCCATTGGTTTGGAAGTAGAAGCGATAGAGCCTGTTGCTTCGGTAAAAGGTGGCTTGGAAGGTTTGGTTATTGGCGAAGTAATTTCCTGCGAGAAACATGCCAATGCCGATAAATTAAAGGTAACTCAAGTGAATTTGGGAAGCTATGGAACTCATCAAATTGTATGTGGTGCGCCCAATGTAGCCATGGGTCAAAAAGTGGTAGTAGCTACTGTAGGTGCGGTTTTATATCCTACTTCGGGCGATTCGTTTGAAATCAAAGCAGCCAAAATCCGTGGCGAAGAGAGTTTTGGGATGATATGCGCCGAAGATGAAATAGGACTTGGAACTTCTCACGACGGAATCATCGTTTTGCCTGCCGATGCACAAATAGGAATCAAAGCTTCGGATTATTATCAAATTCAACAAGATATAGCTATAGAAATAGGCTTGACGCCAAATCGTACCGATGCAATGAGTCATCAAGGTGTAGCGCGAGATTTGCACGTAGCTATGGCTGCCAAAAATATTCCTCATACCTACAATCCCAATGGGAGAACTTTTGGTTCGATATCTAAGTCAAATGAAACTAAAAAATTAGAGATAGAAGTCCTTTCGGATGATTGTAAAATATACCAAGGTGCGGTTTTGACAGGCATTCAAAAATTTGATAGCCCCGAATGGTTGAAGTTTCGCTTGCAAGTAATTGGGGAACGATCTATCAATTCAGTAGTCGATTGTTCCAATTATATTTTGCACGATTTGGGCTATCCTACACATTGTTTTGATTATCAAAAAATAAGTGATGGTAAAGTTTTAGTTAAAAATCTAGCTCAGTCCGAAAGTTTTGAATCGTTAAATGACCAAAAATTGTCCTTGGCCGCAGAAGATTTAGTAATAGCGGATAAAGAAAAAAGTCTTTGTTTGGCGGGAATTATAGGAGGAAAAAACAGTTGTGTCAATAACGAAACCAATTCGTTGATGCTAGAATGTGCTTATTTTGAACCTACTCGTATTCGAAAATCATCCACTCGCTTGAATGTAAAAACAGAATCCTCTTCAAAGTTTGAAAAAAGTGTCAATCCTAATGCAGCACAGTTTGTGATGGAAAAAATGCTTTCGATGTTATCCGAAATTGCAGGTGTATCTTTGGCTTCGGAGATGGTATCAATACAAAAAGGGGTGTTTGAGCCTTATTCGGTTACATTGACCAAAACTCGATTGGATATGTATGCGGGCCGAAAAATGAATGCCGATGAAGTTTCTGCTATTTTGAAGAATTTAGAAATAGAAATTGAAGGATATGAAAATGAAACTTGGAGCCTGAAAGTGCCGTTGTTCAAATTTGATGTGAATAGAGAAGAGGATGTGATAGAAGAAGTACTCCGAATTACGGGCTACGATGCTGTTCCGTATCCAAAACATTTGAAAAGTAATATCATTTTTACCGATAAAATTTCGCGTCATAAGCTTGAAGAAAATATAGGTGTCTCTTTGCAAGGTGATGGATTCAACGAAATTATGACCAATTCTATTTCTCAGTCAAAGTATTATGAAAATCCTATTATGCTACTCAATTCTATGACGAGCGAGCTGGATTGTATGCGTACCCATTTATTGCCAGGATTCCTTGAAGTGGCTCAATATAATATCAATCGTGATAGCAAGGATATTAAGTTTTATGAATTTGGAAATGTATATTTCAATTCACAATCTTATGCGCAATCAAAAGTATTGGGGATTTTAATTTCGGGAAACAATCAAGCACCTACTTGGCTACAACCCAAAGGAGATGCGTCTTCTTATTTTCATATTAAAATGGCTGTAGAATCTATTCTGTCTCGCTTTATAGATAATTTAAAATTTGAAGATTTGGATATTTCATATTTTAATTATGGCGCAAAAATTACTTATAAAAAGAATGAAATAGGGCAATTAGGCGAGGTATCCCATGAAATGAAAAAATCATTTGATATCAAACAGGACTTGTTTTATGCTCAAATAAATATAGATGCATTGTACGAATTGGTTGCAAATAAAAAAATTACATATTCTGAAATTTCAAAATTCCCTGTTGTAAAACGAGATTTAGCATTAATCGTAGATGAAGCCGTTGCTTTTTCTGCATTGGAGCAAGTATGCAAAAAAGAATTGCGTGAGGTATTGCTCGATGTAAGTTTGTTTGATGTGTTTAAAGATGCGGCTTTTGAAGGAAAAAAACAATATGCTATTCGTTTATCTATGCAGGATAAACAAAAAACAATGGAAGATGCTGATATTGAAAAATATATAAATAAAGTACTCGAATCTTTGAAGAAAGAAATTGGAGCTACATTGCGTTGAAATTAAATATTATAGTATTTGCTGAAAAAAAATTAAATTTGCGCCTTTTAATACGAATAAAATGAGATTATATTTACAATTTTTATTGCTTCTTACAGTTCAAAATTTATTTTCCCAATTGAATTTTGGGGAATTTAATACACCATTTGCAGGGGTGCATGGACTTAAATACAATCCTGCTGAGATTGTAGATAGTAGGTATAAATTTCATGCTACCTTGTTTGGAGTTGGGATGAGTGCAAGTAATAATTTTGTCGGAGCCAGCAAAGATTTGGTTTCTTTCAGTCCGCCTAATATTGTAGATTCGAATAGACGAATTTATTTGCCACAAACATTAGATGGAAGTAAAAAAAGTGCATTTGCTACAATGGATATTCCTACAATTAGTTTGATGTATAATTTCAATCAAAAACATTCAATTGCGCTTTCTACAGGAGTTAAGTCTTTCTTTACAGTAAATAATGTCTCAGAACTCTTAGCGCGTTTTGCTTATGATTCAAAAGATACAGGTACATGGAAGCCATCTGATAATTCAGGCTTTGGAGCCAATGGCACTGCTTGGGCTTATATTGGTTTAACTTATGGAAGAGAGCTCATTAATAAGAAAAAAAATTATTTAAAAGCGGCGATTACCATTAAAGCTAATTTAGGCTTGTTAAACAACTCTTTTCAATCCGATAATTTATATGTAGATGTATTGAACAGAGATTTTGCTAGAACGGCTAATGGAACCATGAATACATATTACTCCAATGCTTTTTATCAAAATGGAAAGTTTCAAACACCTTCTTTTGGATTTAGCAACTTAGGTTTTGGCGCTGATTTGGGATTTATTTATGAAAAAAGAGATGGAAGAGATTATACGTATGAAATGGACTGTAAAACAGATAATTTAAGAAATGATTTAAATAAATACAAATATCGATTTGGTATAAGTATTATTGATTTTGGACAAGTAGCTTTTAATAGTAATATACCATTATCTTCTGTTACATTTGATAGTTCTCTTTTCCAATCAGAAAGATTTAAGAAATTCCAAAAACCATACGATTATCAAGCGTTTAGAGATTCTTTAGCTACAATTGGTGTTAAGATTGATACTACATCGGTTAATTATTCAGTATGGACGCCAACTAGGGCCAATATATTCTTTGATTATAGAGTTTGGAAAGGATTGTATATTGCGGCTAATGGAACGCTTTCGTTTGTGCTTAATAATAAAACAGCATCAATGCTAAATAATTCTTTTGTAAGTATTGTGCCTAGATGGGAAGGTAAAGCATTTGGAATTTATTTCCCTATTCAATATCACATGCTTAGCAAAGAGATCAATGTTGGTACAGGATTGAGATTATTCTGTTTCAATTTAGCCGTTCAAGATTGGTTAATTGCCACTGGTGTAAAAAAACAAACGAAAAATTTTGGATTTAACTTTAGTGTAAATATTCCAATAATGAATAAAAAAATACCAAAAGATTTTGACAAAGATAAAATCTCTGATAAATTGGATAAATGTAAGGATGTTCCAGGAGATTGTGATAATATGGGGTGTGCACCGCCTGATGATGATGAAGATGGAATACCAAATAACCAAGATAAATGTCCAACCAAGAAAGGTCCACTAATTACAAGTGGTTGTCCTGATGGTGATAATGACGGAATAATAGACAGTGAAGATAAATGTCCAAAACTAGCAGGACCAAAGGAGTATGGTGGATGTCCTGATACTGATGGAG
>CAZUUI010000056.1:0-260 GCA_964622955.1 uncultured Chitinophagaceae bacterium
CGATTTTTACCGAGCGAAATAGAAGGTTTTGAAGGATTGGTTAGTCTGTTGGATTCTTAAGTTATTTTCAAATCACAAAATTATAAATTTTATATAATCAAGATAGTAAGATCTACATTTTACTTGATTGCACTATTTGCTTATTATAACGACATTTATAAAATTATAATACATTTTTTCAAATTCATAATGCTAACCACTAATTACTAATTACTATTATATTTTCCCTCTCTTCTCCGCTACTTCATCTTGCATTTTTT
>CAZUUI010000056.1:270-10219 GCA_964622955.1 uncultured Chitinophagaceae bacterium
CAGTCATAGCAATTAAATAGTCCAATTAAGAAAAAAGATTAAACTATATTAATTGTATGAATGGTATTAATAATTAAAATACAAAACCATTTTGCAAATTATAAATCACAATTATCTAATTACTCAAATCTAACCTCTAATTACTATTATATTTTCCCTCTCTTCTCCGCTACTTCATCTTGCATTTTTTGTTTATACACCTGTAGTTTTTGTCTTAAATCGGAGTTGTGAATTGCGAGCATTTCTATTGCTAAAATTCCTGCATTTTTGGCTGCATTAAGCGCTACGGTTGCTACAGGAACGCCATTAGGCATTTGAAGAATAGACAAAATACTATCCCAGCCGTCAATTGAGTTGGAGGATTTTACGGGTACTCCTATTACGGGCAACGTGGTTATGGAGGCTATCATCCCTGGCAAATGTGCAGCCCCTCCTGCACCAGCTATTATTACATCGTATTGTTCGTGTGCTGTTTCTGCAAAATCAAACATATATTTTGGGGTACGGTGTGCCGATACAATATCTATTTTATATTCCACACCAAATTCATTAATGATTTTTGCGGCTTCTTGCATGATTGTTAAATCACTGTCGCTTCCCATTACTATGGCTATTTTATGATTCATATTATTATCTTTTTGTATTTTAATTAACATAATAAAAATTATTATGGCTTATATATCTCTCCTTTTAATTTAAATTTTGATTTTACTTTATTGATATTGGATTTAAGCACATCAATATCATCGTGCATCAAGGTAATATGTCCCATTTTTCGTCCCGGCTTAGTTTCTTCTTTTCCATAAAGATGAAAATTGAAATTTTCGATAGTATGGAATAAATCACAATCTTCTATAAGAGGCTTTCCGTAATAATTGTATTCGCCAACTACATTTATCATTGCTGCGTTTGACTTTAATATAATTTCAGGTAAATTCAAGCCTAATAAAATCTGCAATTGCGCTTCAAATTGGGAAATATTACAAGCTTCAATTGAATAATGCGCTGAATTGTGCGCCCTTGGTGCCGCTTCATTTACGATTATTTCATCATCTTTTGTAAGGAAAAATTCAATGGAAAATAATCCACGAGAATTCATTGATGCTACAAAATCATTTGTAATTTTATTAATAGTAGCAATTTGATCACTAGAAATAGAAGCAGGAACTAGAAGATAATCCACCAAATTTAACGTTTCATCAAAAACCATTTCGCATATTGGAAAGAGTCGTACTTGATTTGAGCTATCTACCGCCACCGTTATAGCCAATTCTTTTTTAATAGCTACAGCTTTTTCAAGGATGGATGGAACGCCTAATTGTTTGTTGAGGTCATTTTCATCTGCGATGTATTGAACCCCTTTTCCATCATAGCCATCTTTTTGTGATTTTTGAAAGAAAGGAAAAAAGTTGGTATCAATAATGCTAATTTCATCATTATCAATTATTTGAAAAGGAGCACTCGGTATATTTTTATCTGCATAAAACTGCTTTTGCAAGGCTTTATTCTGAATAATTTTAATCGATTTTGTATTGGGAATAATTTCTACACCTTGATTTTCAAGATATTCGAGTGCCTCTATGTTTACGTGCTCTATTTCGATGGTGATACTATCCATATTTTTACCAAAATTGACTACATCTTCATAGTTTTTGTAGCTTCCTTCGGTAAAATTTCTTGTAAAAATACTACAAGGGCAGTTTTTATCAGGGTCTAGGAAATATAGATTCACTCCATATTGTAGGGCTTTTTCCTGAAGCATACGCCCCAGTTGACCTCCACCCAAAACGCCAATTTTTTTATTTAAGAAATTCATTATCAATTTAAATAGATTGCAAAAGTAAAACTTTTAGATTCATTTAGGTTTCAAAAAATTAACATTTCGCATAAAGCCTTCATATTTTGTCCTTTTTACCGCACTTCCTTCAAATATTTTATTAAATACTTCTTCTTGCATATTTTCCATTTCTTCTTTATTCAAATTTTTAAAACCAGCATTTGGAGAAAATAATGGCTCTTGATGCGGTATGGCGCGGGCATTTATCGGACATACATCTTGACAAATATCACAGCCAAAAGCCCAACCTTTCATTTGTTCTTTAAAAGAAGTGTCGATATTCTTCTTATATTCAATCGTCAAATACGATATACATTTCTTAGAATCAATTACATAAGGTGCCACAATTGCTTGCGTAGGACAGGCGTCTATACATTTGGTGCATTTACCACAATATTCTGTAACGGGCGTATTGTATTCCAGTTCAAGATCCACCAAAATTTCACATAGAAAAAAAAAGCTACCTTTTGCTTTGGTCAATAACAGCGAGTTTTTGCCTATCCATCCTACCCCACTTTTTTGAGCCCAAGTGCGTTCCAGAATAGGGCCACTGTCCACAAATCCTCTCGCAATAATAGATGTACCCAATTCATTCTCAATCCATTTGATAATTAGATTCAGCTTTTTTTTCAAAACCTTGTGATAATCTTTTCCATAGGCATATTTGGCTATTTTAAATCTATTTTCGGTATATTCTTTTTCAGGAAAATAGCTGTGAGATAGACTTATCACCGATTTTGTGCCTGGAAGTAGATTTTTTGGATTAATACGCAAATCAAAATGATTTTCCATATAATTCATTTCGCCGTGGAGTCCTTGCGCAAGCCATTTTTCTAATTTTTTGGCTTCATCAGTCAGTTCTTCCGCTTTAGAAACCCCAAAATCTTGAAAACCAAGACTGAGTGCATAGTCTTTTAATTTATTGGTAAATAATGATTTATCTTTTATCAAACTAAAAACTATTTTTGAGGAACTATTGTTTTCTTTACTTCATTGTATAAATCTTTGTCCGAAAGATCTTTTAATAATAACCAATCAGTTAATTTTTTAACATCACTATTTATGTGTTGTCTATAATTCAATAATTTAGGAATACTCGTTTGAATTTTATACCTAAAAAAAATCATTTCGATATCATGGGGATGCTCTTGTAGATATTTTTCAACAATATCTTTTCCTTTATGAAAATACTTTAGTTTTGTGAACGGATTCAACACGTGTTTTGAATACACAACCCAAACCACGCCTTTTTTACCTTCATGAAAATAAGGATGTGCTATCATTTTTTCACATTCCGATTTTTGATGAATAGCTTTATCCAACTGCAATCGATACATTTTCAATGTATCCAAATTAGCGGAAGCTTTTGAAATAATTATAAAAAATAAAATAAATAATAGTAGGACTCTCATTGCAATGCAAATTTAAGACATTACATCCAATTGAGTTTATATTTCATATAGGCTTTTACAAGCAAAATACATTTTTCAAAATTTGAAACACGAATTCGATGCAGCATAATATCATTGGCGTGAACCTTTTTAATTTTCACAAGCAATTGATAATAATATATATAGGCTACATATACGCCCAATTTTGAGTTCTCGGGCAAGGATTTGATGCCTTGTAACGAATCATAAAATTCTTGTTCTATATCGGCTTCAATTTCTAATTTTTCGCTTTCTGTAATTTTATCGCCTTTTACATTGGGGAAATAAACACGTCCTAGCTTTTCGATATCAGCTTTACAATCCCTCAAAAAGTTGATTTTTTGAAATGCCGAGCCCAATTTTTGAGCCATTGGCTTCAATTTTTGATATTCAGAGGCTTCACCATTGGTAAAAACTTTCAAACACATCAATCCTACCACTTCTGCACTCCCAAAAATATATTCTTTGTACAACGAATCGGAATAATCTATTTTCTTCAAATCCATTTCCATACTGTGAAGAAATGCGTCAATCAATTCATTATCAATATTGTATTTTCTCACAACAAATTGAAATGCGTTTAGAATAGGATTTAGACTTATTTCTTGTTCTATGGCTCGATAGGTATCTTTTTTGAATTCTTCCAACAAAGCTTCTTTGTCAAACTCGTGAAATGAATCCACAATTTCATCCGCAAAACGAACAAAACCATAGATTGCGTATATTGCTTCGTGAATTTCTTTGTGCAAAAAATGGATACCTATAGAAAAACTAGTACTATAGCTTTTAGTAGTTAATTCGCTGATTTTGAATGATAAAGTATCAAATTTTTGTTTCAATGTTTAGATTTTGGTATTATTTATAAATTTTTCATTAATTCTGTAGCCGCTATTTTGCCAGAAATTATCGAAGGCGGCACGCCAGGCCCTGGAACCGTCAACTGTCCTGTATAAAATAGGTTTTTTACTTTGTTATTTTTCAATTTAGGTTTGAAAAAAGCTGTTTGCATCAATGTATTTGCCAGCCCATACGCATTGCCTTTGTAGGAATTATAATCCATTATAAAGTCATTTTTGCAATAATCTTTTTTGTAAACTATAGCATCTTTTATAGTTGTATTACAAAAACGCTCAAGACGGCTCAAAATCTTTTCAAAATATGCATCTCTTAATGCTTGCGTATCTTCAAGCCCCGCCGCTATAGGTATTAGAATAAATAAATTTTCGCAACCTTCGGGCGCTACGCTAGGATCTGTTTTTGAAGGACAACATACATAATACAAAGGATCTGTTGGCCATTTTGGTGTGGTGTAAATTTCGTGAGAATGCTGCTCAAAATCACTGTCAAAGAAGAGATTGTGATGTTGTAAACGATCTATTTTTTTATCAATTCCTAAATAAAACAAAAGCGAAGAAGGCGCAAAAACTTTCTTGTCCCAATAAGCCTCATCATAATTTTGTAAATTTTCGGGCAATAATTTAGACTCGGTATGATGATAATCGGCTGAAGAAATGACACCATCAAATGCCTCAAAAACACCATTTGATATAATACCTTTTGCGATATTTCCTTCAAATTCAATGCGTTCAATAGGCGCATTGCATCTAAATGTTACGCCTAATTGTGTTGCTATCTTCTCAAATGCACTCACTATCAAATGCATGCCCCCTTGTGGATAAAAAGTACCTTGCTTCAACGCTGCGTAATTCATTATACTATATAATGCAGGAATTTTATCGGCCATAGCACCAAGAAATAAAACGGGAAACTCCATTAATTTGAGCAATTTCTCATCTTTAAAATATTTGGCTAGGCTTTTTCGCAATGGGATAAAAAAATCTACATTCCATATCTTTTGAACTATTTCAAAACTAATATATTCAATTATAGAATATGAAGGTTTAAATACTATACTATTCATACTAATAGCGTATTTATCAGCTGCTTCATTAATAAATGCTTCTAATTTTTGGGCACTTCCCGGTTCAAAATCCTCAAAAACTTTTTTGATTTTTTCAAAATCGGCGTAAACTTCAAGAATATCGTTTTGATCATAAATGATTTGAAAACCAGGGTCTAATTTAATTAATTCATAAAAATCAGTAGTTTTATAACCAAAATCGTTGTAAAAATTTTCAAATACATCGGGCATCCAGTACCAGCTAGGTCCCATATCAAAAACAAATCCTTTTTCTTCAAATTTTCGAGCACGACCACCAATGGATTCATTCTTTTCAAATACAACCACTTGATTTCCAGCTTTTGCCAGATAGCAAGCCGCTGAAATCCCTGAAAATCCACTACCTATTATAGCTATTTTTTTCACTTTTATATTTTTTCTGAAAGCAATAATAAGTATTAAAATTTTAAGGTTTAATTAATTTTTAGTTATTTTTATATAAATCTTAAAAATTCTAATTTATTTTAAGAATTTTGTATCTTGCTTCAAATGTTAAAAAATGTTTAAAAGTTTTTTTATTTTGATTTTTTTTCTCAATTATTTTAACGTTTTTTTTGTTAAATTTTCATCATATTTTTAATAGAAATTAATAATATATTTTGCGAAATTTTATCTTAAAATTTCTTAAATTTACATTAGTTTCTTTTAGGTATTTTAATCCGTTTTAGTATTAAAAAATGATGAATTATGAAATATAAAAAAAACAAAAAAAGTTATCCACATTTTATATTTTCATAAATTGCTAATATGCAATGAAAAATTTGATTTTAAAATCATTATTAATTGATTTTCAATAAATTAACAACTATACTTTTTAACCAAATTCAATGTTTATGCCAAAAAAATTCATAAACCATTGACTATACTAGTGTTAAGATTTCATGTATTTTTTTATACACATCGTGTGGATATAAAAAGTTTTTCGGTATGATAAAAAAATGTAGTTTTGCAATCAGAAATCGGAAGAAAAGGAAATGTTAAAATTTAATTAAATTTCGAACTAAAAAAAGTTAAAAACAAATATAAATAAATTTGTATGAACCAAGCTCAAAAAATTGAACCTATTTTACAAGAATCTAAGGATCGTTTTGTATTATTTCCAATACAATATGAACAGATATGGGATTATTACAAAAAGGCAGTAAACAGTTTTTGGGTTGCAGAAGAAATTGATTTACAACCCGATTTACATGATTGGGAACATAAATTGAATGATAATGAAAAGCATTTTATTAGTCATGTTCTTGCTTTTTTTGCAGCAAGTGATGGAATTGTGAACGAGAACTTGGTAGTGAACTTTATGCAGGATGTAACTATTCCTGAAGCAAGATGTTTCTATGGATTTCAAGTAGCCATGGAAAATATCCATGCGGAAACCTACAGTTTATTGATAGATACGTATATCAAAGATGCTGCCGAAAAAGATAGATTGTTCAATGCTATTGAAACTGTACCTTGTGTAAAGAAAAAAGCAGAATGGGCGCTTCGTTGGATTGAAAAATCTACTAGTTTTGCTGAAAGATTGGTAGCATTTGCAGCCGTGGAAGGCATTTTCTTTTCGGGTAGTTTTTGTTCTATCTATTGGTTGAACAATCGTGGATTGATGAAAGGACTTAGTTTTTCTAATGAATTGATCAGTAGAGATGAAGGATTGCATTGCGATTTTGCATGTTTATTATACTCAATGCTAGAAAATCCTCTTCCAAAAGAAACGGTTAAAGCCATCATTTCGGAAGCAGTTGAATTCGAAAAAGAATTTGTGAAAGAAGCGTTACCTGTATCATTGATAGGTATGAATGCGGATAGTATGTGCGAATATATCGAATTTGTGGCGGATACTTTGTTACAGAATCTAGGTAATCAAAAAATATATAATGCTAAAAATCCATTCCAATTTATGGAAATGATTTCATTGAGACCCAAAACGAATTTCTTTGAACGAAAAGTGGGTGAATATCAAAAAGCGGGTGTAGATGGAACGGTTGAAGAACAACAAATTTCATTCGAAGATTTAGATTTCTAAAAAAATAATATCAATTAATAATAAATAACAACACTATGTACGTAATTAAAAGAGGTGGAGCCAAAGAGCCCGTAATGTTTGACAAAATCACTGAAAGAGTTCACAAACTATGCTATGGTTTGAATGCTCAGTATGTAAATGCACAAAAACTTACAATGGCTGTAGTTAGAGGTATTTATGACGGTGTATCTACATCGCAATTAGATGAATTGGCAGCACAAACTGCTGCTTCAATGACTTCAATTCACCCCGATTATGCTGTTTTGGCTGCAAGAATTGCGGTAAGCAATTTGCACAAAAACACAAAAAAGAAATTTAGTGAAGTAGCTTATGATCTTTTTCATTACGTACAAAAAGAAACAGGCGAACAAGCAGGTTTAATTGCAGAAGATGTTTATAAAATTATCCAAGAAAATGCTGCGGAACTAGATGCTGCTATCGTACACGCAAGAGATAGTTCGTATGATTATTTTGGATTTAGAACTTTAGAAAAATCGTATTTATTAAAAATTGATGGAAAAATAGTAGAACGTCCACAACACATGATTATGCGTGTAGCAGTTGGAATTCACAAAAATGATATTGCTTCTGCAATAAACACCTACAATTTAATGAGCGAAAAATGGTTTACACATGCTACGCCTACATTATTTAATGCAGGTACACCAAAACCACAATTGTCTTCTTGCTTTTTGTTGACAACACAAGGCGATAGTATTGATGGAATTTTTGATACCTTAAAACAATGTGCTCAAATATCTAAAAGTGCTGGAGGAATAGGACTTTCTATACATAATATTCGTGCAAACGGTAGCTATATAAAAGGTACCAATGGAACTTCTAACGGAATTGTACCTATGTTGAAAGTATTTAACGACACCGCTAGATATGTTGACCAAGGCGGAGGAAAAAGAAAAGGTGCTTTTGCAGTATATCTTGAGCCTTGGCATGCAGATATTATGGACTTTTTGGATTTGAAGAAAAATAATGGAAAAGAAGAAATGCGTGCAAGAGACTTATTCTATGGTCTTTGGATTCCAGATTTATTCATGAAAAGATTAAAAAATGGAGAAATGTGGAGTTTGATGTGCCCAAATGAATGTCCAGGACTTGCAGATACACACTCGGATGCTTTTGAAAAACTTTATACGCAATATGAAGCTGAAGGAAAATTCAAAAAACAAATTCCTGCAAGTGAAGTGTGGATAAAAATAATTGCATTACAAATAGAGACAGGAAATCCTTATATTTTATATAAAGATCACGCCAATAGAAAATCAAATCAACAAAATTTAGGTACGATTAAAAGCAGTAACTTATGTACTGAAATTATCGAATATACAGCTCCAGATGAAGTAGCGGTATGTAATTTGGCTTCTTTGGCTTTGAATAAATATGTAAAAGAAGACAAAACGTATGATTTTGAAAAATTAGCAGAAGTAACGGCTACAGTTACAAGAAATTTGAACAAAATTATTGATGTAAATTATTATCCTGTTCCTGAAGCTCAAAAAAGCAATCTTCGTCACCGCCCAATAGGCATTGGAGTTCAAGGACTTGCCGATGCATTTATCTTGATGCGTTTTCCATTTGATAGCCCAGAAGCTAAAAAATTAAATCGTGATATTTTCGAAACGATTTATTATTCAGCAATGAAAACATCAATAGAATTGGCAAAAGAAGAAGGCGCTTATGAAACATTTGAAGGATCGCCATTGAGTCATGGAATTTTCCAATTTGATCTATGGAATGTAGATCCAGGAAATGGAAGACACGACTGGGATAGTCTTCGCGAAGATGTGAAAAAATTTGGAGCAAGAAATTCTCTCTTATTGGCACCTATGCCTACAGCTTCCACTTCACAAATCTTGGGAAATAATGAAGCATTTGAACCATATACTTCTAATATTTATATGAGAAGAGTAAATAGTGGTGACTTCATTATTGTAAATAAGCACTTGTTGAAAGACTTGGTAGAACTAGGATTGTGGAACGAAACGATGAAAAATAAAATCATTGCGGCCGATGGTTCTATTCAAAATATTGAAGAAATACCTCAATTTTTGAGAGATTTGTACAAAACAGTTTGGGAAATCAAACAAAAAGTAATTATTGATATGGCAGCTGACCGAGGTGCATTTATTTGCCAAAGCCAAAGTATGAATATTCACTTGGAAGCAGCTAATAACAAAACACTTTCTTCTATGCACATGTATGCTTGGGAGCAAGGTTTGAAAACAGGAACCTATTACTTACGTACCAAAGCAGCTATTTCTGCTCAAAAAATTACAGTAGAAAAAGAAGTATCTTCAGTAGTTCCAGAGATAGAAGAAACGCCCCAAGTAAAAGAAGTTCATACACCACATAATTACAAAGACAGCGCGTTGGATGATTTTACAACCAATGAAATTACGGGACCTGTATGTACCATGGAAGAAGGATGTATTTCTTGTAGTGGATAGTTTTCTATATTTTATAAAATTATTTTAAATTCCCAAAACGCCAGCAAAATTTGTTGGCGTTTTTTTCTTATTCGTAACTAAATCATGAAAAAAAGAGCCGTCAAATTACTTTCAATATTAGTTCCAAATTTTGTAGTGAATTATGCATATAAAATGCTGACTACTCCACAAATATGTAAACTTCGAGCACATGAAATAGAAGTACTCAATACTGCAGTTAAAGAAACATTTCATTAC
>CAZUUI010000057.1:0-10111 GCA_964622955.1 uncultured Chitinophagaceae bacterium
TTGTGCGTGGCCAGCTTGGCGTGCATATCCTCGTTAGCAGTTAGACCAACCACAGCCTTCCAAGTGTGCTGCTCAGCGAACCCAACCTTACCTCCAGCAGAAGTCAGTCGAGCACGGTCAGTACCTTGCGAAGTCGTGTAGGCCATTGAGCTCACTTCGGCAGCGTCCATGTCAGTCATCTCATCGAACACCACGGGGATGTTCTTGTGTGCACCAACGATAGCCCAGCGTGCGTTACGTGTCGCGCCTTCCTTACCAGCGAAGATCATCTTGTTGGCATCGCACAGACCATACAGCGCAGCGCGCCACACAGAGGTTTTGCCTTTACCAGACGAGCCAGAGTTCACTGCGACGAGGGCACCGTTGTAGCTGTCTTCCCCGAATGGTGTGATGAGTGAGCCGTAGACATTGCAGAATACATACTGCGCAGCTTGGCTATTCTCTCGGTTGTAGATGTAATTAACGGCTGCACTGTAAGCAGCCAGACTGCCGCGAGGCTCAGGGTATGCAGCACGATGATCAGCTGCAGCCCCGCCAATGAAAACCTTTCGGATGGAACCGTCTTGGTGGTAGAGCCTGTCGCCAAGTAACACCCCACTCATGTTGTCGCGCCAGCCAAACGCAGTTAATGTATCGGTTTCGCGTTGCTCGGCCATCAGCTTGCGAATTGAGTCACGTAGATACGCGGTCATGTGCATTGTTGAGTCCTTGTTGTTGGACGGCATCAGCTCGTATTTAGACAAAGCCTTGAGCATGTCAGAGGGTGACGCCAACGAAGACATATCCACCTCGAAGTCACGCACACGTTGGTCAGGCAAGTGCATGCGAATGGTGAACGCAAACGCACCATCAGACTTACGAATACGCTGGATGGGGTAGAACAGGTTGTGGCAAAACGTGTAGGGCTGCAAGACACCGTCTTTGTCTTTGATGAAACGCAGCATGCGCTCTGACTGAAACTCATAGCCCTCAGGCATTGGTGGCACGATAGCCTCCAACACTTCGTCAGGCTTGGCCTCATCTACAACTTCTACTGTGGCCTCAGCGGGTTCAGGCAGTAGTCGTCCCAGCACGATTGGCGACTTAATGTTTCCACTATGGGGGCATCCATCGCAGGCGGACGGGTTGCAGCCTTGGAAATGTGCACAAGTAGCAGGGCCAGAACTCCAAGAATCAAACCGGGTTTTAGTATCTGTATTGCTATGGCCAGTAGCTGCTCGATTTGCACTCCACTCTTGAGCGAGGTCGTATCCTTCGACGCAGTGTTTGATGATTCCGATGACGCCGCGCCATGTCTCGTAGTCAACATCGCCTTGAGTGTCACGCATGATGCGGACTTGATTACAGTGATTGGCCACCTCTTGTGCAGACGACTCAATTTGCGGCCCCAGATGCGCGATAAGGTCGTCATTGATGGATGGCGCTTGGGTAAGTCGGGCTGGGATGACCTCATACTTTGCAACTGCTGCTTGAACAGCAGTGTGGAATTCTTCAGGTGTGACTGGTTTCGTTTCACGTACGACCTTTACTTCTCGGGTGTCTCGACCGGGTTTACGATTGTGGGAGCCCACGGGTCTGAGAACAGAAGATAAGTCTGCAGTCCTCGTAGGATCAACAATAAGGCCAGCTCCAGATAGAGCAGCCTTAAAAGAAGCGGCGATAGTTCGCCAACTGTTTGGGCCAATAGGGCGGGTAAGAGGCCAGTAGCAGTGGATGCCTCCACCGCTATCAACGAGCATAGGGTCAGGTAGAGCATTAGCGCGACAAAACCCAATAATCGCTGTAGCTGCATCCTTCTTAGTCGCGTAACCCTTTCCTTCAGCCGCTTTCGTTTCGCCGCAATCAATGTCAGCCCAGAACGATTTGGCTTTGTACCAGTTTTGTTGGCCACGATATTTTTTCTTGAGTTCTCCATCGACTTCAACCTCAAAGAACGGTTCTTTATATGCAGCGCATGCGTGGTAGACGGTTAAGTTAGTTTGCTTGTCGTATGAAGCAATGGCCTCGGCCATGAGCTCCAAAGATTGGTATGCCTTGTGGGCAATGCCGGGGGTACCGGCGCGACTAAGACCAACGTACTTGTACCCATCTTCCGGCAAGATTGTTTGTAGGAAGGTGAGCGTGTCCATGATTAAGCCTGTGCAATGATTGATTTCCCTGTGGCGTGCGCGCCAATCGTGATGGTTTTATCCATATGAGCTATGGCAACCTGCACCAGCTCTTTTGCTTGTATGTTTGTATCTGCCGCTTCGACGATGACGCGCGCCAGCAGTTCAGCCAAACCGATGATGATCTCACCGTGATTAAAGTCTTTGTCGCTCAGGGCTAGGTTTGCTTCCACTACTACGCCAGCTACTTTGCGCTGGTCAATTTGGTATGACATGTTCTCTCCAGTTAAGAATGGCCCCGAAGGGCCGAAAGGGTGAGGGGTACTCGCTGCGTCTGCGCTAACCATACGGGTTCAACGAACTTGCGCAGCATCCGCTTTCCCCCTCAAAATCAGTCGTCGAAGTTCAGATCATCGAGGTTCAGATCGGGTACGTCAACCTCTGTAACTACTTTGGGCTCAGGCTTGGGTTCAGCCTTGGGCTTAGGTGTAGCCTTTGGTTTCTCAGCGACTGGTTCAGCCTTCTTGACTTCCACAACTGGCAGCTCGTCTTCAGTCTCAGTGTTGGCTTCGGCCACACCGGCGGTAATGCCTTCAGAGCCCAAGATCGCCACCACGGTGTCAGACGCGGTAACTTCCTGTACTTGCGCATACGCAGCGTCGCTCAACAAACCTGTGGGCTTGAAGGTTAGCTTTGGAGTGGGAGACTCCATGTCGAAACCAATGCGGGTCACCACCATGTTGTAGCCAACGCCACGCTTGGCCAGCATCTTGCCGTACTCACCCAATGCCTTGATGGATGCGGGCGGCACACGCAGCAGATAGGGATCGTTAATCAAGTCAGGGGTAGCGATAGCCATACGCACTGAGTCTTGGCATGCCTTGCCTTTGCCGCCGTTGTCACCAATCTTGCTACCCCATTGGTTGTGAGGGCAAGCAGCGCATGACTTGCATTGAGGTTGGGCCACTGATGGATCAGGCTTGTCGCCATTGTTGGAGAAGCAGTCAGGCTTTTGGGCTTCAGCTTTCTCGTCATAGCCCTTGAGGTAGAACACCTTGCTGGTGCCACGGTTGGCCTTGACCAACACGACCTCGATAGAAGGCACTGCGATTGTCTCGCCGTCCACAGTTTTGGTCAGCACAGTGCGCTCACCGTCGCGAACTACCGTGAAGTTCTTGCCCTTGATGGACATAACGGGAAAGCCCGTGCCAGCGTGAGCCGTCAAGTCATCGTTGACAACTGCGCGGTTGGGTTGTTTCAAATAGGCTGGCAGGTTGCCAGAAGCGGTATCGAAAGGGATGATGTTGCTCATCATTTACTCCAGTGGTTGAGGGAAATTACGATCTACGAATGTTCACCGTACGCTCGGCACGGTAGTTAACGCCCGGTGGGACTTCTTCATGCTCATCTTTGTATTGCTCAACGGCAACTTTAGAGACGCGCTTTTCCAACATGTGCCACGCATCGTTGGCCTTGCAATACGTCATGAACGCATCGGGGTCTGCGATGGATGCTGTGGTGCGGGTGGAAGTATAGGCGGTACCGAACTCAGTCTTGACTGAATCCATACCTGCTTGGTCAAACGTCTTAAGTAGGGTGGCTTCGATCTTGTCCAAGACTTCATCCAATTTACCTACTTTGGCGTCATACTCAGCTTTGAACTGAGCTTTTTTATCACGTAGCTCGATGTACTTGGCTACTAGCTCTGACAGTTTCATGATTTTCTCCGAGGGGTGCGAAGGTTACCACTTTCGTGGCGCGTGTGTATAGGGGTTTCACTGATCTGATTCAATTCCTTTCATGATCTCAAGCAAAGAGCCCTGCAATTTTTGTTTGCCTTGCAGGCGTTTGTAAATTCGACGTTCAATATCTGAGCCAGCGATGTGCGCGATCACCGTGGTGCGTGTCTGGCCGGGTCGGCGTACACGAGCGCATGCCTGCTCATAGATGTCGTTCGAGTGGATGGGTGCAAACCAGATGATGGTCGTCGCCGCAGTAAGCGTTAAGCCGTGTGACATGGTGGCGGGGTTGGCCACAATGACTTTGTACCGTGGTGTCTTTTGGAAGTCGCCAAAGATCTCGTCACGCTCAGCCTTGGGTGTTCCACCGTGGATCGCGGCGCACTCCCAGTCAGTAGACAACTCAGTCATCAGATGCTCAAGCACACCGGTCAGCGGCACGAACACAAGCACCTTGCCTTCAGACTCTTCGATCAACTCTTTGAGCACGTCAATGCGTGGCTTGTTTGGGATGTGGATGTGCTCACCATCAGCGCCATAGGCGACACCGCATGCGATCTGCACCAGCTTGTTGGCTTTCACAGCTTCGTTAACAGCAGTCACCTCACCGCCTTCATACTCCATGATGAGTTTGTCCAGCATGGCTTTGTACGCAGTCTTCTGCTCAGGCGACATCTCCACGTCACGGCTAATGAATGTCTGCTCGGGCAAGTCGATACAGTCGTCCAATGCGAAACGAACCGCTGGCTGCATCACCTGCTTGACTACATCCACAGCGTTGCTGCGTGGAACCCACTTGAACTGCGTGAGCTGCTTCATCACCAAGTCACGGAACTTGCCAAAGTATTTAGGCACGTCAGGGTTAGCTGGCACGACGATGCGGCACTGGGCCCACGCGTCTGTTGGTTCATGTGGTGTTGGTGCACCGGTCAGCCCCCACACACGACGAGGCGTTTGCTTGTTGCAGATGTTGTTCAGAATCTTCCAGCGGTCAGTGCCAGAGTTGCGGAACATGGCGATCTCGTCCACGATCACTAAGTCAATATCTGTGCGCAACGCCAAGTCTTCTTCAATCGTCTTGATACCGTCTGTGTTGATGATGTACACGTCTGCATCTTGAGCCAGCATCTTCTTGCGACGTTCGCGTGTGCCGTACACAACAGCAGCATTCAGGTGTGGAAATGTTTTGAACACTTCGTCAGCCCATGTGCGTTCCATCGTGGACAGTGGACAGATGATGAGCGCTTTCTTGACCATGCGGCTTTCACGCATGTAGTCGTACGCCCACAACGATGTGACCGTCTTGCCTAGACCCATAGAGTTCAGACAAAAGGCACGGTCGTGCATGGACAGGAAGTTGGCGGTCTCCACCTGCGCGGCGAACGGCTTGAACCTACCGGGCCACTTGTAGTAGTACTCCATTGGGTCAGGCGCATTGATGCCAAGGTTACGCAGAACCTTAACCTCGTCGGGCCGATGAGGGACGGCCACCAGAGTATCGCCTTCGTGTGAAACTAGCTTGGCAGTTGGTACCACCGTTGTCACCCTTGACGGGTTGCGTAGTTTCAGAATGATCGCCTTTTTGTCTTTTCTAATTAGCATGAGAGTCTCATTGCTGCGAGTACCGCCGTTATAGTCTCGTCGGTTACTACGAACATTTCCATGGAGTGGATGGTGTCGCTGCCTCTGACTTTCCATCGAATAACGTCACAGTCATTTATGACATCGCGTTGTCGATCCATAACAGCTACGCACTCGGGTACGGGGTACCCGTAGAACGAAAACACCTTGGTGTCTACAAGCCTGATTGGGTCAGGAACCGTATTTATCGCCATGGTTTTTTCTCCACCCCCGGTTCGTAGTTTTGTCCACCACCCGTAGGTTTCCTTTGGCATTTGTGCCATTGCCATCAAGCATCGTTTTATGGTCAACATCCTTACCATCTCCTTTTTTCACTTTGCCGTCTTTCATCAACTCAGCGCGTGCTTGGTTGCGCATCTCGCGCCTCTTCACCTGCTCTGGTCGTGCGTTGTATGCCTTGTCGTATGCAGCTTTCTTAGCCCCGCCCTTGTTCATAGTAGTACTCCAAATAGTCAATAAGTTGTGAAACATCATCCACCACAATGGCCATGCCCCAGTGGTCTTTGATCTCTGCGATTATCCGATCTTGGTTAGCAGTTGTCTGCCCCTTCTTACCCGGTGCCTTGGTCTCGATAGCCAAGAACTTGCCCTCCCAGCAGCAGATGAAGTCAGGGATGCCGACCACACCAAAGCCGTTTTGCATGGGCATGAAATACCAGATGTCGCGCTTGCGCAGTTCTTTCTTGACTGCGTCTTTGACTTTGCCCTCAGGTGTTTGCGCCATTACTTTTTGTCCTTGTAAAACTCACATGTCTTGACTGGGCACCAGCCTTTGCACAGCCCTGATGGGCGGCATGGCCATGCGTCCCTCTCGTATGCGTTCTCCAGCTTGCGCACTCGTGGCAGGAAGCCTTTCCAAATCTCAGCAGCTTGGTCGCGATGGTATGTGGCCTTGTCGATTTTCTTGTCGCGCATCCACACAAAACCAGTCGTCACGTAGTTCACCTGTGGGTATGTAGCAAACGTATATCCAACGTACAACTCAAGTTGCTCAGTCAGCTTGCGCTTGCCTGTCTTGTAGTCAAAGACGCCAGCCTTGTCGCCATGAATGACCAGCAAGTCAGCGATACCGCGTGACCACGCATTGCCCCACTCAGCAGGCTGGAAGTTCTTGTCCACCGCCATTTGTAGTTCGCAGTGTTTCTCGCCCGGTAGTGCCGCAAATTTCGCGGCGATACCTTCCCACTGTGTCATACCCTCGGGCAGCGGTGTGCCGTCCTTGACGCGGTTCTCCATCGCAGTGTGCACACGTTCACCCCAGATGGTGGCTTCGGTGGGTGGCTCTTTGATGTCCTTCTTCACCCGCACATGGTAGAACTGGCGGGGGCATGTCTCAAATTTGTCTAGCTGGCTGTACGTCCAAGCTGGGATGCTCATAGGGGTTCCTCTCAAAGACCAAAGTCTTTAAGTTATTTCGCGTCTGCGTAGTTCTTACCAATGTCACCTTCACACGAGACAGGCAGGTCAGAGCACCACTTAGGTGGAACTTTCATCACCTCAAGCATGAAGTCCAAACACCACCTTGCGGCAGGTGTCGGTACCACAGATACTACCTCATCATGCACGGTCAGTGCAACTTTATATCGGCAGTCAGCGTCAGGGTTGTCGTTTTTACGCAGCTCAATGTCGATCTTGGCCATTTGGTCAAACACCACAATACGAGCCAAGGCTTGGACGATGTTCTCCACCATCTTGCCGCCGTAGATTTTGACCGGGCCGTAGCGCCCGTCGTACTCAAACCCCTCGTCAGTCTTGCGTAAGTTGGGGTAGCGAATCATCGTCCCATTAGGTAGGTGCACACCCTCAGGAGTACAACGTAGGGCAATCCCTACACCCACCTCGGTCTCGAACCCAGCGGCCATTTTCTTGAGCGCCTCTTGGCATGACTTCCATATGCCAGCAATGTGTGGGTACTTGGCGCGGTACAGGTCAACGGTGCGCTTGGCTTCATCAGCAGGCATATCCACAGAGATACCCCCTTGGCCAATCTTGAGCGTAGCCTTGAACTTGTCAGCACCCATGCCGTAGCCTAGGCCAAGAATACAGGTCTTGCCAACGAAGCCCTCGACCTTGTCGTTAGGGTTCTTCTTACGGTCAATAGGTCGGCCATACACCACCGATGCAAACGATGAGTAAATGTCCACGTTGTTGCGGAAATCTTCGACCAAGTCATCTTGGCCAGCCCACCATGCAACGACACGGGCTTCGATCTGCGCTGAGTCCACCGCGATCAGTGAGTGACCGTCAGGAACTCTGATTGATCGACGCAGTGCCCCGCCGCGTGGCAGGTTCTGCAAATTCATCTTATCACCACCACTAGCTCGGCCAGTATGAGCCCCCCAATAGTTAAGCAATATAGGTAAGCTGCCGCGAGAAGCGATCTCAAGAAATGATTGGGTTCGGGTTTCTTCAAGCGTTGATTTAACACCAAGACGCGCAGCGACGACGGCTTGCACCGCTGGGTTAGGATGATCGGCCAGCGCCTTGAAGGCTTGGTCTGTTTTACCGAAGGCGTACGTTTCTTTGTTCGTACGGAGGCTGACTTTTGTTGGGGGTGTGACACCTAGTTTCTCCAATACAGCTGCAAACTTGGGGTTAGACATGAGTGCGTCACGTCCAATAGATGCGTCGATGCGTTCCATCAACTTGGCTTTGTTGTCTTGTACTTTCAGTAGGTGATCTTCGAGCACCTTGGTGTCCAGCTCTAACACTGGGTCGATGAACATGCGCAGCATCAGGTCTTGGATATACAACTCTTTCTTAGGGTTCCAAGTGCGCAAGATGTTGAACAGTTGATACGTGAGGTCAACGTCATGCTTACAGTAATCGCCGTACGCAGCCAACTCGTCGGATGTGAAGTCTTCACGCCGCTTGCCAATAGCTTTGAGTACCTCAGTACCCTTCTCGTCAAACAAGAACTTCTTGGCCAGTGCGGCTAGTGAGCCACCCACTGTTTGGCCCGTAATGGGTCGCGCCATTGATAGGGTATCGAAATAGTACTTTGGCTGGATGCCGTAGCGCCACTTGAGGATTGCTCCGTCGAAGGCCATGTTGTGGCAAATGAGGTGGGCGTTAGCAATGTCGAGTTCGTGTAGTGCTTCGGAGATCTGCCTATCCGAGCCTGTGATCCACTCGCTGTGGTCATCATCAATTTTGTAGCCGAAGCCGATGGTTTGGAATTGCGGGTCACGAATGTACGCCTCTGTGGTTATCTTGGAAAGACTGAAGTCTTTGCTGTAAAAGGTCTCGAAGTCAAGGGTGATTAGTTTTGTCATTATGTTCTTTCGCTTTGTCCAGTGTCCACAGATAAAGACCGCACTTGGTGCACCGATAGATGTACGACACACTCACGCAGGTCGCGGGTTCTATACGGCCAAACCACGGAGCGTGGTGGCGGGTGTATCCCCAGTAGGTCTTTATGGGTTCGATCATGGCCGTGCGGGTTCGATGGTGATGCGCACCTTGATGACCTCGCCTTTAATGCGAACAGCCTCTTGGTGTTCAAGTGCTTCTTTGCGGGTCTCGAACAGAAGGTACCCAACGTCAGAGCTGAAGTCCTTCTGGTATGCGTTACTCCAAATGATGGCCCATCGGTTGATGGTTGTTCGTTGTGCTGGTCTAGTCATAGCGGTGCGTCCTCAAGATTTTTTAGCTTTGCTTGCCTTGCGCCTTGCGGCTCCCGTGGCGATCTGTTCACGAGCTTCTGCAAAGAAGTCAAGTCCGTCGCTGGGAAGGGCCAGTGGTTTGAAGTTGAGGGGTCGTCTCTTTTTTGCTTTTGTGTCATAGTGTGTTGGCCAAGGGGCTCCGGGGGCTAGAACTGTTTTCATCGCGAGAACCCAAAGGCTGCGCCAATGATGTAGCCAAGATAGATTAGCGTACTTGCGGCAATTACCATAGGCAGCCACACGCCAACGTTGCCAAGTATCCACACCCAACGGCGCTTCCACTTGAACACCTTGTTCTCCAGTGCAGTGATCCTGCGGTACACCTCAATCAATTCTAGTTTCTCATCAGTTGTCATCTCACTATCCTCATTTCATGACATCGTGTGCACTTGTACGCAAGCGGCAACGGGTTCTCTGGTGGGCGTCGGAGTTTAACGGTGAACTCCACCCAGTTGTGCTTACATAGCTTCATGATATTTTCCTAACCTTGTTGTGTTTGTGATCGCTTTCGACTATCGCCAACGCACGCTCTAGGTCTTGGACGGTACTCTGCTCCAGCTGAGCATCGTGGATTTCCATGGTCAGATTCATGGCCACCAACTCAGCGGGCTTACAGACAAAACGCATGTCGCGTTCGACACCACGGCGGGCTACTTCTAGTAGAGCATCTTGGCCCGCACGTATCTCCACCGACCAGTCTCGGCCAAGTTCAGCACGCAGGCGCATGTACCCTTCGGCCATGTTGAATGCACCGATGAGTATGTCAATGTCTTCTTTGGTAGCCACACCACGGCGTAGCTTGTCCATCGCGTCGTGGTTCTTGATCTGAAGGCTCGTACCGGCGCTAATAGCCGTGACCTTCTTCACACTCGACATGACCCAAGAGATGTTGTCCATGCGAACGCCCTTGGGTTTGTACTTACTGCGTTTTCTCATTTGAGTTTGTTGTTAACAAGTA
>CAZUUI010000058.1:0-4236 GCA_964622955.1 uncultured Chitinophagaceae bacterium
TGCAAAAACGACAGCCCTCCCCTTTTTTGCTTTCACAAGACTATCAACCATAAGCGTAGCAATATCCATACCATCGTGGGAACCATCGTACGTTCCTATACTTACATTGATTACACAAGGTTTATTCAACGAATCTGCTTTATTAAAAATATATCGAATGCCATCGACTATATTATTTATAGCATTTGCATTATTTTTTATTGAAACCGAAATAATATCTGCTTTGGGAGCTACGCCTCTATAATTGGGATTCATAGTGCCATTACCCGCAGCATTTCCAGCACTGTTTGTACCATGAACACTCAAAGTTTCGATATGAGTACATGTTTTAGCATCAAAATGAGTTTTCTTCCATTCCATACCATAATTAAATCCATTGGGGAAAACGCTATCTTTGTTTTGATTCCAAAAAAATAAAATTCTACTGGTACTATCTGCATGCTGAAAATCTCGGTGGTCGCCGTCTCTTTAAAAATCTACAATGCCTACAATTACACTATCGCCCTTGTATGGCTGCGTCAAAGGAATATTTCCCAAAAAAGCCGAGTCAATATTACTATGAATACGAACCGAATCGGACAAAGGAAAAATCTTTTTGCCTCCATCTTCGATTTGATAAACCCATTTTTTTAATCTTAAATTTTTAATTTCAGCATTTGTTGTCCAAACTGAAAAATAATTCCCTATCTTTGAAGTGATTTTAAAATGGTTGGGTTGAGATTCTGTATATTTAATAAAAGAATCTGAGTCTGCATTAAGGAAAATAGGGTATTGATTGTCATATAATTTTTTATTTAAATCAAATACAAAAGATTGACTTGAAACGAATTTTGAAATAAGTAGCAATAAAAAAAGTATATATTTTTTCAATACAAAATTATTTAATTTTAACTAAACAAAAATAATGCAAAAAATTGAAATAATAGAAATAAAACATAATCATTATGATTATTGGAAATTAGTACGAATACGAGAAATCGTTTTGAGGTTGCCCCTTTTTATGAGATTTACTAGGGAATCTTTACTTACCGAAGCCAATGAGAAAATGTTTGGCTTACAAGTAGATAATAAATGGATAGGCTCTTGTCAATACCAATTATTTCCCGAGATAAAAACAGCAAAAATGCGCCAAGTAGCTATTTTGAAGCCATTTCAAAGATTGGGGTTGGGAAAAATATTGATTGCTGAATCTGAAAAAAATATTAAAAAAATGGGAATGAATAAAGTAAACTGCCATGCCAGAGAATCTGCAATTCCTTTTTATGAATCGCTTGGCTATCAATGTGTTTCTGAATTATTTGAAGAGGTAGGTATTCCTCATAAAAAAATGGAGAAAGAACTATAATATATTTAAGAAACTTCTGAATTCTTTCTACTTTTATACACAAATACAAAAAAAGAAGCTAATCCTAGCATAAAAAAAGGTAACGAAACAAGCTTATCGCCCCATTTGAAAAATTCGATAAGCATCCACGTGCTATTAGCTACTATCCAAAATAATACAGCCAAATTGACCCAAAACTCGATATGCGCTCTGGTTTTATATAAAATGTATACTGCCATAGATAATGTAGGGATAATCATTATCGCTCCAAACACTCGAAATTCCATCATCCAAGAGATATCTTTGAACAACCACAATAATATGTGATAATTTTCCATCAATCTGAGTTGCTTGGACATATTTATAGCTTTTGTTCTTTTAGAATTAATGCCTCGCCATAAAATAGCTGTGTAGATTTGACAAAATTTTCAGTTAAATCCGAAACTAAAAATTCATTTTTAAGTACTTTTTTAGAATCAGAAATTAAATTTTCTTTTTCCAAAATCCATTTTAACTTTTCAGCAACGACTTTTGCGGAATTAAGCAAATGCACTCTATGGTCAAAAAAAGCATCAATTTCATTTGCAATTAAAGGATAATGGGTGCAAGCAAGCACTAGCGCATCAATATTATCTAACATTGAATGGCTCAAATATTCATGAAGAATAGCATGACTTATCTCATTATTGATAAAACTCTCTTCTATCATAGAGGCTAAAAGCGGTGTAGCCATTGCAGCAAAATCCTGTTCGGGCTTTCTTCGTTGAAGTTTACTTTGATATACATTAGAATCAATTGTACCACGTGTAGCTATTATTCCTACTTTTTTGTAATCCGAAGCTACAATATGCTCCACCATCGGATCAATTACATTTATAATAGGAATTTGCCCCAAATAGGCTTCTTTCAATTCATCATAAGCTGCCGCCGAAGCTGTATTACATGCAATTACAATAGTTTTGCAATTTTTGTTTTCAATTAAAAATCTTGTTATTTTTTTGGAAAATGTCTTGATTAAATCTTGTGATTTTTCGCCATAAGGCATGTGTTCGGTATCGCCATAGTAGATAATATGTTCATTTGGCAATAAATGAGAAATGGCATTGGCAACCGTAAGGCCACCAATGCCACTATCAAATATTCCAATAGATTGATTTTTTTGAATCAAGCTAAATTATTTTTTTGGAGCTGCTGGAGCTGGAGTAGCTGCAGGCGCTGTCAATGAAATACCCATTTTTGTTTTTGTAGCTGCAGTTATATCATCAGCAATTGGATATACAATCAATCCACCACCTGATACATCAAATACGTGAGAATATCCTTTTTCTTTAGCTACTATTTCAATGTTTTTCTTAGCTTTTTCAATAATAGGCACCGATAAATCTTGCTCCATTTTTTGAACTTCTTTTTGAGCTGCTTGTTCAAAGCTTTCGATTCTTTTTTGTAAATCTTGCAATTCTTTAACCTTAGCTTCTTGGATAGCGGTCATAGCTTTCATATCAATATTTTTCAAAGCTTCTGCTTTTGTTTGATAATCTTTGTACATTGTTTCCAATTGTTTTGACAATTCATTTTGTTTGTCTTGGATTTTTCCTTGCAATGCTTTAGTTTCTGGCATTGAGAATACCAATTCATTTGAATTTACTGTAGCCATTTTTTGAGCGAATACACTAGTCAAACTAAAAGTAGCTAGTAAAATTAAGATGTTTTTTTTCATTTTTATTAATTTTTGATGTTTATTTTAATTTAAAAAAATTGAAGTGCAATAATAATACTTTTTTCTTAATATCCCATAGCTTTTACAACTTGGTCGCTAATATTTAGCTTAGAATTATTATAAACAATTGAATTTCCGTTATTTTTATCTATTACTAAGTCAAATCCTTTTGACTCTGCTATTTTTTTCACCTCATCAAACATTTGATTGATGATAGGTTGAATCAATTCCTGACGTTTTTTGAATACATCGCCATTTGGCCCAAAACGTTGTTTTTGCAAATCTGCAACTTCTTTTTCTTTTTTCTCTACTTCATTAATCTTTTCTTGCTTCATTTGCTCGGTATACAAGGCTTGTTCCGATTGAAATTTTTTATATAATACATCCAATTCTTTCATCTTCCCTTCTATCTCTTTTTGCCAATCTTGACTTTGTTTTTCTAATTTTTCTTTGGCTATTTTATACGATCCTACTTTATCCAAAATATATTCACTTTCTATAAAAGCTATCTTTTGAGCATAAGTATTTATTGAAAAACCTACTGCCAATACTAATAATACTATTTTTTTCATATTTTAATTAATTTTGATTTTTAGATGGATTTACTTTATTAAAAGTTTAATTCAAACAAATATTTAATGACAAAAATATACTTTTTTAACTATATTTCAACTATGTTTAGGATAATTTATAAACTTTTAAGGATTGTTAAGGAATTTCTATGTGGTGTCTATTAGGGAATGAATACTAACTTGCTAATGCAAACGTATTGTTTTTTTCAAATAATTCGTTAGCAAGATTATCATCTATCGTAATAGTTTTGGATTTACTATCGGCACTTTCATACATTAGTTCTGTCATTATAACTTCACATATTGAACGCAATCCTCTAGCGCCCAATTGATATTCCATAGCTTTGTCGATAATAAAATCTATAGCATTTTCTTTAAATACTAATTTCTTGCCCTCATATTCAAACAACTTGATGTATTGCTTCACAAGACTGTTTTTAGGCTCGGATAGGATTTTTTTCAAAGCCTCTCTATCCAAAGGCAGTAAAGAAACCACTACGGGCAATCTTCCCAATAATTCTGGAATTATTCCAAATTTCTTTATATCGAGTGCATTAACTTGTTTGAGCAATTCATTTTCGATTACGTCCTTTTTGGAATTCATACTTTTTTTGAATCCTAAG
>CAZUUI010000058.1:4246-10093 GCA_964622955.1 uncultured Chitinophagaceae bacterium
CCCCCCCCCTACTATTTCTTCAATGCCTTCAAAAGCACCTCACCAAATAATTAAAATATCTTTTGTATTTACTTTAAGCATAGGTTGTTCGGGGTGTTTTCTACCTCCTTGTGGTGGCACCATTACTTCGCTACCCTCCAAAAGTTTAAGAAGCCCCTGCTGAACGCCTTCGCCTGACACATCTCTAGAAATAGAAACATTTTCTCCTTTTCTGGCAATTTTATCTATTTCATCTACAAATACGATTCCTTTTTCCGCCTTTGCGATATCATAATCACAATTTTGGAGCAATCGCGTAATGATACTTTCTATATCTTCTCCCACATATCCACTTTGTGTAAAAGTAGTAGCATCGGCAATGGCAAAAGGAACATTTAGCAATTTAGCTACTGTTTTGGCCAAAAGTGTTTTGCCAGTTCCTGTATTCCCAACCATCAAAATATTGGATTTTTCAATTTCTACTTCGTCCTCATCGATTTGCTGTCCAATTCGTTTATAATGATTATAAATAGCTACACTTAATACTTTTTTGGCATAATCCTGTCCAATAATATATTTGTCCAAATAAGAAACAATTTGTTTTGGCGATTTATCAAACGAAAATTTAATATCTTTGGGTTGTGTTTTTTTAGACTTTTGCTGCCCGAGTGCTTCATCGATTATATCTTTGGCAAAACTGGCGCATACATCACAAATTTGAGCTTCCAATCCATTGAGAAGCATCGCAACATCGCTGGCTTTTTTTCCACAAAAATAACATTTGTCTTTTAGCTTCATAGCCATAATTTATTTCAATTATTTTCTTTGCAAAACTTCGTCAATCATTCCGTATTCTTTGGCTTCAGCGGCACGCATCCAAAAATCGCGGTCGCTATCAGCACCAATTTTTTCGACAGTTTGTCCCGAATGATTCGCAAGAATTTCGTATAATTCAGTCTTCAATTTATTAATTTCAATAACGGTATTTTCAATATCACTTGCCATACCACCAGCACCCCCAAGAGGCTGATGAATCATAACTCTAGCGTGAGGCAATGCCGTACGTTTTCCTTTTTTGCCCGCACACAACAAAACCGCTGCCATAGAAGCCGCCAATCCTGTACAAATAGTAGCTACATCGGGATTGATATACTGCATCGTATCGTAGATTCCAAGACCTGCATACACCGAACCACCTGGAGAGTTGATATAAATTTGTATATCACTTTTGGCATCGGTACTTTCCATAAAAAGCAACTGCGCTTGAATAATATTAGCTACATCATCATAAATAGGAACGCCTAAAAAGATAATTCTATCCATCATCAATCTACTGAAAACATCCATAGCCACGGCATTCATTCTTCGCTCTTCAATGATATTTGGTGTAATATAATCATTGATAACCGGAGAGGTAGCCTGCCAAATAAAATCGTTTACGAATTTATCATTTATTTTGCTATGTTTGGTAGCATATTTTACAAATTCTTGACCTAAATGTTCCATATTCAATGTAGATTTATGATTTGATTAATTGAAAATTATTTTTCGTTTCTTTTGGCACTTTCAGCTACAAACTCTTCTTCAGTTAATAAAACTGTTTCAGTTTTCACACCTTCTGCCATTTTGCTCAACAATTTCTCATCCAAAATAGTTTCATAAACTTTTTGAACTTGTTTTTGATCTTTCATCGATTCTTTTACAAATCCTTCAATTTGAGCAGGATCTGGTGTATAGCCAGACTGAGCAAAATAACTATAATAACGATTTGCAAATTCGTTCTTAATTTCTTCAAATTCTACTTTAATATCATTTTGAGTTGCAAATTGATTGGAAACAACATCCCATTTCACTTGTTTCTCAATATTAGACATTTCTTTTTCTACCGCTTCAGGCGTCAAATTATTGTCTTTTTCGCTTACCAACCATTTTTTCATAAACTCCATTGGTAAATCCATTTTATAATCTTCAATAATGAATTTATAAATATCCGTATATAAATAATTTTTAGAAATATTTACATATTGCGCTTTTATTTCATCACCTAGGAACAATTTCAATTCTTCCAAAGTAGTTTTATTCTCATCTCTAGTGATAAGTTTTATCTGATCCGCAGTCAATTCTTTAGGAACAACAGTCGTTTTAACATTTGTAATTTCAAACGTTAAGCTTTCATTTTCCAACGCTTCGTCCAAAGTTTCTTCAGCTTTTAGGCTAAATATAAATTTTTTAACATCTAATTTTTCATTATTAATCAAATCAAATGCTTCTCCTTCAACCTTATCCCCTACTTTTTTGCCTATAAACGCTGCATTTCCAGCTTCTGTCAAGTCATTTGTACTACAAAAAGAATCTGTAGAGAATTCTTTTCCATCAGTCAATTTAAAATATAAAGTATCGTTAGCTTTAATCGGTTCGGTAGTATCTTCAAGTTTTTGGAAATATTTATTTACATTTTCCATTTCTTTTTCTACGATACTTTCATCAAACTTTAACTCATATTTCTTGAACACGTGATTTCCAAAATCTAACGTAATTTCAGGTTGATAACCAATTTCAAATTCGAAAGTATAATCTTTATTTTCTTGCCATTTCAAATCAATTTGCTCCTGACTTTCAGAAGGAATTGGTCTTCCAAGCATTTTAATATTATTTTCTTTGATAAATTTATCTAAACTTTGATCAATCAACGCATTAATTTCCTCTGCCAAAATTCCATCACCATACATTTTTTTAACCATCCCTGCGGGTACCATTCCTTTTCTAAAACCTTTTACATCTACTGTTTTAGCATATTTTTTAACTTTATTTTCAAAGCCGGGTAAATAATCATCTTTTTGGATATGAACTTTAACGATATCGTTCAAGAGTGCTTTTGATTCTTTAGTAATTTGCATATTGTTTTTTATTAATTTTTTACATTTTTGTTTAAAATGAAAAAAACGCAGATGAATTTAATTACTATTTCCATCTGCGTTCATTCATCAAGTTGGTGCGGGCGGAGGGACTCGAACCCCCATGCCGCGAAGCACTAGATCCTAAGTCTAGCGTGTCTACCAATTTCACCACGCCCGCTTTCCTTAAATTTTGGAGTGCAAAGATACAAGTTTTTTTTTATTTAGAATGTTTTTTTATTCAAAAAATCATTTATTTAAAAAATTAAAATAATCCCACAATACAATACTCGCACTATTGGCTACATTCAAAGAATGTTTGATGCCTACTTGAGGAATTTCAATTACATTATGACTATTTTTTATTACTTGCTCTGCTACGCCTTCTACTTCATTTCCAAAAACAAAAGCGTATTTTTTGTTTATATCCCATTGAAATTCATTCAAATAAACACTATTTTTTGTTTGTTCTACAGACACTATTTCATACGATTCTTTCAAATTTTCCACTAATTCCATTGTATCCATTACTTTTTCCGATGGAACAGACAACTCCGCTCCTAAAGCGGTTTTTTGAACTTCTCTGTTATCTATCGGGCTTGTAATGCCAGACAAATACACTTTTTTGATACCAAAACAATCGCTCGTACGAAAAATAGATCCTACATTGTGCGCACTACGAACATTGTCAAGTATTACAACGCTTTGATTTTCATTTTATTTTTTCAAATCCTTCAAATGCGTCTCCTCTATTTCGTCCATCGTTTTTTTCAGCATATTCTAATCTTTTTTTTCGACTAAATAAAACACACAAGTAGTAAAAAAGTCTTTGAAATATGGAATTTTTTCGATAAATGGAAACTGCTTTCTAGGCTCCAATCCAAATTTATATTTATAGATAGGATTGATTAAATAATGAAGTTTATTGATGATTTCATAATTGGCATTTTCACATATTTTATGAAAACGAGCTATTGAAATTCCCGTTTCTTTAATTTCTACAAACTCTGTAATATTTTCTCCAAACGCCTTCAAAATCAATTTATAAATAGGCATTGGAAGCAAATGAAAATAAGGCAATTTTGATAAAATTTTGCTCTGGCATACTTGCTGATGTCCTCCAAAAGGCATACGAAAAGGTGGAAAACCAAAATAAATCTTTCCCTGTGGTTTCAAAAATTTTCTAAACTGAAACATCACTTTTTGTTGATCGGGAATATGTTCAATTACATCTTTAAGGATGATTAAGTCAAATTTTTCGGAAAATTCGGACTCAAAAGATGGATCATATATGTTTTTATTGATGATTTGAAGTTGTCCCTTTTCAATAAAATCTTTCAAGAAAATTTTAGAATTTTCAGCTCGAGATTCATCCAATTCTACCCCCACGCATTGGCATCCTCTCTTGGCAAAAGCCTTGATAACGCCTCCTTCGGCACTTCCTACTTCCAATACGGTCAAGGAAGCATTTATACTTAATTTTTGTTCAATAAATGGCAAAACATATTCTTCTGCATTTTCAGTTTGCATATTGAAATAATGTGTTTTGTCTAAGTGAAATTCAAACATTTATTTGATTTTTATTATTTAAAAATTAATTTACAACTTGATTTTTTGGATTCAATTTGCTCTTTTTAATTCCATACGAAAAGTATGCAACCAATCCAATGACCATCCAAACCATAAAATAAATCCAATTATGGATATTCATACTGGTAAGCAAATACATACAACTCAATACGCCTAAAATAGGAATTAACGATAAATTTTTCCAGATTGAAAGCCCTACAAAAAAGGCAAAAATGGCATAGAAAATTTGCAGGGATATTTTTTGTACATTATCATCGGAATATTGAAACAATTCCGCTCCAAACCAATCAAACACTTTATCCGCAGGCGTATAATTGGACAAATTTGAAAAATAATTGGGTTCGTAATAATTCAAACCAATTATTACCATAATAAATAATGCCGTAAGTATATACCGGGAATTGATTTTTGGAAGTGAAAATTTATTTTTTTCTTTAACCGCATCGGGCAATAAAAGCACGCCACCACTCACCAAAACAAATGCAAATAAGGTAGAAATACTCGTAAACTCAATAACGATATCATAGTCCAAAAACAAAATAGGTACGCCTACTACCAATCCCGTAATGATAGTAGAAAAACTCGGCGTTTGGTATTTTGAGTGGACTTTTGAAAAGCGTTTTGGCATCAAACCATCGCGACTCATTGCCAACCAAATTCGAGGTTGTCCCATTTGAAAAACCAATAAAACACTAGTCATTGCTACAATAGCACTCACGCTTATGACTCCACCAATCCAATTCAATCCTCTTTGATTGAACACAAAAGCCAAAGGATCTTTTACATCCAAAAATTTATACGAAACCATACCCGTAAGCACTAGCGCCAATAAAACATACAACACCGTACATATTACCAATGAATAAATCATACCTCGAGGCAAATCCCTTTTGGGATTGATACATTCTTCGGCGGTAGTACTAATGGCATCAAAACCAATATATGCAAAAAATACAGCGGAAACACTCGCCATTACGCCATACACTTTATTGGGCATAAATGGATTCCAATTAGCGGTATCTACATAGAAAAAACCTACGGAAATTACCATCAAAATCACTAAAATTTTTAATAATACCATTGCATTTCCTACCAACTTAGATTCTTTTATCCCCAAGTATACTATTGCCGTAATTATTACATTTATAGCCAATGCAGGCAAATTAAAAACAATCTTTTTTCCAAGTAAAATTGGGGCTGTAGTCCAAGCATCGGTGTATGGATGCACAATACCTTGTGAAAAACTTTTGTAGGCCGTTTTATAATCAATAGAAAGCCAAGCGGGAAAATTTACACCCACATTTCTCAATAAACTCACAAAATATTCGCTCCAAGAAATAGACACCGCTATATTTCCAATACTATACTCCATAATCAATGCCCA
>CAZUUI010000059.1:0-10005 GCA_964622955.1 uncultured Chitinophagaceae bacterium
TCGGCGATTCGCTCCAAGACCTTTGCTATTTTATATTTTGGATTTTCTTCAATAAATGGAATTACCGTTTCGGCTACTTCCGTTACGGCTTGTATAAATTCGGGTTCATTGGGATTTCTTTTCAAGACACTCGCTATAAATGCATCGATCTCTTTTTGATATTTTGACATATATTTTAATTTTTGGTTATCACAAAAGTAACAGATTTTATTTTCTAGCTCAAAAATAATTTACTTTAATTTTTTGAAAATATTTTATCTTTGGCAAATGCAATTTAAAGCCAAAGACATAGCCCAATTAATAGGCGGAGAAATTATAGGAAATGAGAACAATGTAGTATCTCGATTTTCAAAAATTGAAGAAGCGCAAGCCGATAGCATTTGTTTTTTTAGCAATGAAAAATATGCAAAATATTTGGAACATACCCAAGCGTCCATCTTGCTCGTATCAAAGGATTTTTCTTATAAAATTCCTGAAACCACTACACTGATAAAAGTAGAAAATGCATACGAAGCTACAGCAAAACTTTTGCATTTTTATCAATCCAACGTTCATAAGACAGGCATAGAAAATCCTAGTTTTGTAGATGAAAAAGCACTGCTAGGTGATGACATATACTTAGGTGCATTTTCTTATATCTCCGAAGGCGCACAAATAGGCGACGGTGCCAAAATTTATCCAAATGTATTTATAGGAAAAAATGTAAAGATAGGTGAAAATACCATTATTTATTCGGGGGTAAACATCTACCACGAATGTGAAATAGGCAATAATTGCATCATTCATTCTGGCGTCGTGATAGGAAGCGATGGATTTGGATTTGCACCTACACTCGATGGCAGTTTTTCAAAAATTCCTCAAGTGGGAAATGTAGTCGTAGAAGATTTTGTAGAAATAGGCGCAAATACGGTCATAGACCGCGCTACAATGGGAAGCACCCGCATTCAAAAAGGCACGAAACTAGACAACCTAATCCAGATCGCGCATAATGTATCAATAGGTCAAAGCACCGTAGTAGCTGCTCAAGCGGGCATTTCGGGCAGTACCAAAATAGGAAATCAAGTGATGATAGGTGGACAAGCAGGCATAGTGGGGCATATAGAAATAGCCGATGGCAGCAAAATCAATGCACAAAGCGGTGTATCAAAAGCATTAAAAGAAAAAGGTAGTGCCGTAACGGGCTCTCCCGCTTGGGATTATTCCAAAATGCTGAAAGCACAAGCACTTATCAAAAAATTACCCGAACTTTTTGAACGAATTTTGGATTTGGAAAAGAAGGTGAAGTAAATGATTACTTACTTCTACTAAACCAATAAAACAAAGGAACTCCCAATAATACAATCAATATACCGGGGTATGTATATTGAGGTTTTTCTATCATAAGTATAGCCAAAATAATACTTGCCAAAACGATATACAAAATAGGCAAGAATGGATACAAAGGTACTTTGATAGGTCTAGGCGCGTCGGGCATTTTTCTACGCAATACAAAAATTCCAAAAATAGTAAGGATATAAAATAAAATTACGACGCCCATTATATAATCCAGCAGATTGCCATATTGTCCTGAAATACAGAGCATACTCGCCCAAAAACATTGTCCCCAAAGGGCTACAGAAGGCACCAATGCTTTATTTATTTTTTTAAATTTATTGAAAAACATTCCTTCTTCAGCCATTTTGTATGAAGTTCTAGCACCCATAATAATGAGGCCATTGTTGCATCCAAATGTTGAAATCATAATCAATATCGCTATAATTATCGTAAACGAATTGCCCCCAATCAACGAAGCCGCTGCAGCTGCCACACGGTCTTCCGAAGCAAATTGAATGCCTCGCTCCATAATAGTAGCGCCTGACTCTACTCCTTGTAATGGCAAAATACATAGATATACGATATTGATAAGCAAATACAAAACAGTAACTAAAAGTGTACCAAAAATTAGCCCTCTCGTCAATGTTTTTTCGGGATTTTTCACTTCGCCGCCTATCATTGTTATATTATTCCAAGCATCGCTCGAAAATAACGTTCCTACCTGACATACACCCAATGCAATTAGAATCCCAAACGGCGTCAATACATTCATCATTGCATTTTCACTTCCCTTGGCTACTTGTTTTGCCTCAAATATATTCGAAAAATTAACTTTAAAAATATCGGGATTGAATCCAAGCCACAACCCAAAGATAATAATAAGTATGAGTGCTATAATCTTGGTACTGCTAAAAAAATTCTGAACGATTTTCCCCAATTTCACGCCTTTGGTATTGATATATGTGAGCAAGATGATACTCAAAATAGCAACCAATCGCTGTGAAGTTAGTTGAATGGAGGTATTTCCCAAACTAAAAAACACAATTTTATCACTGATTAGCTCTGGCAATAAAACGCCAAAATATTTTGAAAAAGCTACTGCAACCGCTGCGATAGTACCTGTTTGAATCACCGCAAAAAATGCCCATCCGTATAAAAATCCTATCAAATTTCCATACGTTTTTTGAAGAAATACATATTGACCGCCTGTAGTAGGAAACATTCCCGCTAGTTCGGTATAACATACAGCACCTATCAACGTAAGCACTCCAGCCAAAAGCCACGCAGCCAAAAGCCATCCCGAAGAACCTACCTGTCTGGCTACATCGGCACTTACAATAAATATTCCCGAACCTATCATAGAACCCGCCACAAGCATTATTGCATCAAAAAGTTTAATTTCTTTCTTAAGTTCAGCCATTTTTTTGAATTTAGAAAGACAAATATAATTCCTTTATCCAAATACAAAAATATTTTTGTGATGATTAAAACTTCAAAAAAGCTATTTAAAAACAAATATCTCAAAAGAATTTGCTTTTGTAAATATTCTACAATACCTTTGTAATTAATTAAACGCTCAACGAATGACCTCTTTAAAAAATAGTTTGCAAAATATACAAACCGAAATTGATGCAAGTTTTTTATATAAATTACTCGCTGATAATGAAGATGATATTCACGTTGCTAATGTATTCAATCAAATGAGTGAGATAGAATATTCTCACGCATTGGCTTTTGCTCAAAAGAATAATTTAGCACCCAATCTACTTCCAAAGCCTTCTATGCGAGCAAAAACACTAGCTCAAATTGGACGTATGTTTGGCTACGACTATGTTTTAGGCGTATTATTAGACACCGAAAAGAGTATTTCTTCATCGGTAATTAATGCACGAAAAAAAACGAATACGCTCCGTTCAATATCCGATACGGCTCACGTTACTATTTTGAAAAATATATTGGAAAATAACAAGAATGTTTCTGGGTCTAATTTGGCTCGTTTTGAAAAAAGACATCGATCAGTTGGCGGAAATGCACTGAGAGCGGCTGTTTTGGGAGGAAACGATGGGCTGGTTTCCAATTTTAGTTTAGTGATGGGTATAGCTGGGGCTGTGAGTGGACAACAAGAAGTTTTATTGACAGGATTGGCTGGGTTATTGGCGGGGGCATTGTCTATGGCTTTGGGAGAATGGATTTCGGTAAAAAGTTCGCAAGAACTCTATGAAAATCAAATGCAATTAGAAATGGAAGAACTGGAAACCAATCCCGAAGGCGAGGAAAAAGAGTTAGCTTTGATCTACATTTCAAAAGGAATCCCCGAGGAACAAGCGATGAAAATGGCTCGTGAAATAATTTCAAACAAAGACCACGCGCACGAGATATTGATAAAAGAAGAATTGGGCATCAATCCCGAAGATTTAAAAGGGTCTGCAATGGAAGCCGCTTTCACGTCCTTTTTGCTGTTTGCTATTGGAGCTATTATTCCCGTTATTCCATTTTTCTTTACTGAAGGAATGATGGCAATTTTATTAAGTGCACTATGCAGTGCCATTGGACTTTTTCTAATTGGCTCCGCAATTACATTATTTACAGGCAAAAGTATTTGGTATTCGGGATTGAGACAAGTAATATTTGGATTGATAGCCGCAGGAATTACCTTTGGTATTGGGAAATTGATAGGTGTTTCGATTGCAGGATAAACATTACTCGTAGATTCCCATTCCAAACAAAGAAAAATCGTACTTTACGGGGTCATTTGCATCAAAAGTTTGTAGTTTTTCGGTAAGATTCAGTGCCGTCTGCCAATTTGATTTTGATTTCTCATCCAATAAACCTAATTTATTGGCACTTTTCATCACGTGCACATCCAAAGGCATTATAAGGTGCGATGGTTTGATTGTATTCCACAATCCAAAATCCACGGTATCTTTTCGCACGAGCCATCGTAGAAACATACACAACCTTTTACACGCCGAACCTTTCTGTGGCGCAGAAAGATGCTTAAAGGTTCTGGATTCTATTGGTGTTAATGCTGTAATATAGTCATAAAAATAATTGAGGCAAGGCTCAATGGTTTCAAACTTTTTTTGGGCAGGCAAAAAGGCATTTTCCAAAGAATCATATTTTTTGTAATGGCGCTGAAATGCATTGAGAAAAAAAGATAAATCTACGGAATTAAACGTACGATGTTTGAATTGACTTATTTTTGTTAAATCGTTTTCTTGAAAATTTAAGATAAAATCATAGGGACTTTCATCCATTAGGTTCATTAACTGATTGGTCTTAGCTATAATAATATCTCTTCGACCCCAAGCAAATATACTGGCAAAAAAAGCTGCAATTTCAATATCTTGTTTTTTTGAAAACCGATAAGGAATTGAAATAGGGTCTTTGGCTATAAACTCTTCTCTGGCGTATTCTTCGTATCGCTTATCTAAAAAAGTTTTTAATTGGTGAAATTCCATACATTGAAATTTCTAACAAAATTCATAGCCTACCATTTTCAGCATATCAATCTCTTGTGGCGGAAAAGCAAAAAGAATTTCTTTTGTAAATCCAAATTCTTTTTCATAAATATCGGCACCAATAAAATACGTGACCAAAATTCCATTATCCAACTCTACCACTTCATCCAATACGCTTTCAAATTTTATGTATGAAAATTCATCCATTTTCTCCAAGAAATAGCGCAAAGTAGCCGTTTGTTTTGTGTCGGATTTTGCATTTGAATTGATAATAATATTGCGAAGCGCGGTTTGATTTTTGTTCAAAAGGTATAAATCCCAGAAATTGTCTTCGCCTTTGACAATAGCCAAATGAACGCCTTGTGAAGGAGGAATAATGATGTCTTTCTTCATATTATTAAATCAGTGTTTTTTCAAATAAAACACGAAAATAATGGAAATATTATTTCTCTAAAATTGTTTTTACTTGTTCCAATAAATTTTTATTGGTAAAAGGCTTTGTAATATAGGCATCCGCACCCATTTCTAATCCTTTGGCAATATCACTTTCCTTTGATTTTGCGGTCAAGAAAATGATTTTTATATGAGATGTATCTGGATTGGATTTTGTTTTTTGGCAAATTTCATACCCATCCACATCGGGCATCATAATATCCAATAGAATCAAATCGGGTTTGCTCTGTTGAATATGCTCCAAAGCCTCATTTCCATTACGGGCAAGCAATACCGAGTATCCGCTTTTTCGCATTAAAAAATCTAAGGATAATAATATATTGGGTTCGTCGTCTACTATTAAAATTCGTCTCACTTTCTTCAAATAAATTGGATACAAAAATAGCCTTTTATCATTTATAAAAGGCTATTAATTTGTAAAATTGATATATTTTAATTATTCTTCCTCTTCCTTGTCGTCCTTGCTTTTGAACGTTTTGTACAATTCGGTAATATCTGCGTGTCTTTTCTTGCTTACCGCATCTTCTTTTTTGGACAAAGCGGTCAATAGCGCATTGAAAGAAGCATTTAGACAATATTTATCAAAATCATCTTCCGAGTCATTTAATTTTTTGAAAATGGCTACCGCCTTATTAAAGCTAGAATCATTTAACGTAGCGGCATATTTTCCAAAATTTGGATAAACCGAAATTTTTGAATAGCCTGTAGCATTTTCCGAAGCCTCTCTAAACAACTCAAATGATGTAGAATCGCCTTTGTTTGCAAGCATTTCCAATGCAATATTCTGCAATTCTGAACTTTTTGTCAATGCCGATTTTTTGGCACGTTCAATTGCCGCATTTGAATCTATTTCCATCAATAATTTCAAGGCTTTTGACTCTACTTTATACGACGAATCATTCAGGGAATTTTTAACCAAATCTGCATATTTACTAGTCAATTTAGCATTGCCAAGTGCACCTAATGCGGCAGCCCTTACGGCACCTGTTTTTCCATTTTTTGCTAATTCCACTAATTGATTTTCGAGTCTGGCACTGGTGTCAATATGCTCTTTATCAAAATAAGATATAGCACGCTCAACAATTCTATGTTTTTGAGAACTCAATGATTGAAGTACCGCCTCATATACCTCCGATTTATGCATTTGGTTTTTGATTTTTACCAAGGCATCTCTTTGGTCAAGATAATTAGGTGCATTTTTTAATAAATAAACCCACTCCGCGGTCTTTTTCGATTCATTTTTATTTGCAATTAACGTCTTCGTCGCATCAAAATTTACGGCTAAAATAGCTGATTTTGTAGCTACAAAAAAAGAATCGAGTTTATTATTAACCCATATATCTTTTGTGATTTTTCCACCCTCGGTGTAGATATCTACTTTCATAGGAAGTTTATACAAAAATGTAGAATCAAAGCTGTGTTTTTGTCCTACAAACAAATAGATTCCACTATCCGATTTTTTATAACTTGTGGTAATTACCGGATGGCCTCCTTTTAGATACCATTGATTGAAAAACCACGTCAAATCCATCCCTGTAACTTCTTCGGCTATCATTCTCAAATTTGAATATTCGGCTGTTTTATATTCAAAACGTTTCAAATACAACGAAATGGTTTTGAAAAATGCCTCATCACCAATATGGGTACGCAACATATGAAGGATTTTTCCTCCTTTGTTGTAAGTAATTACGTCAAACATATCGTCTGGTTTTTCATAATCATAACGAATCAAAGGCTCTTTCTTAGAATTAGACATTTGATAATATGGCGCCATATCTTTTTGCCATTGCGCCTGCGCCTCGTCCAAACCATATTTATATTCATTCCAAAGATATTCTGAATAATTAGCAAAAGATTCGTTCAAGGTCAAATGCGTCCAACTTTCACAAGTAGCTACATCGCCAAACCAATGATGAAAAAGCTCGTGAGCAATGGTTTCATCATCATTTTCGTCTACTAGCTCTCTTTTATCTTTTTGGAACAAGGTATGAAATGTAACGGCACTCGTATTTTCCATAGCACCCGAAACATAGTCGTGAACGATTACTTGACTATATTTTTCCCAAGCAAATGGATAATCCAATTTTTTTGAAAAGAACTCCATCATTTCGGGCGTTCTACCAAAAATAGGACGAGCCATCTCTTCATATTTTGGCTCCATCAAATAGTTAACCGAAATATTTTTGTATTTGTCGCTCACGGTTTTGAATTCTCCAATAATAAGAGCCGTCAAATAAACCGCATGTGGTTTTTTTTGATTCCAAACATCCGTTTTTGTGCCATCAGGGTTCAATTTTGAACTCAATAAAGCACCATTGGAAAGCGAAGTGTATTTTTTGTCATACGTTACTTTTAAGGTTTGGCTATGTTTTTCGGAAGGGTAATCAAAGGTAGGAAACCAACCCGAATTTGCCTCAGGCTCTCCTTGTGTCCATAAATGCGTAGGAACATTTTTTCTAGAACCATCTACATTGATAAAATACAACCCTTTGTCCGCCGAAATCGCTTTTCCACCCAGACTTTTGATGCGCTCAGGATTGGCGGTGTATTTTATATAAAGTTTCAACGTATCTTTCTTTGTAAATTCTTTTGGCAATGTTATTTTTAATTTCAAACTATCGGTATAGGTATAATTCAATGAAACATTTCCTTTTTTCTGAATCCATTTCACTTCATGAATATCAAAAAATTTGGCATCCAAAGTCACTTCACTTTTTGGATAGAAATAAGGCACCATAGTAAGTGTAGCTTCGCCTTTCATTTGTTTTTCATTCCACAAGGGCTTCAAATTCAAATCTGTATGAAGCAAATCGAAGTCGTGTGTAGGAATATATTGAGTAGGATGAACCGATTTTGATTTTCCATCCAATTTTTGATACGCTTTTTTCTTGCGGCTCATACAAGAATGGTCTTCATGCAAGGCAAAAGAATTATGAACAAATGTCAAAAAAAATGCCCAGAAAAATAGTTGTTTCATATATAAAAATAATTGAGAATTAAAAAAGTAGCAAAATTAATTAGAAAAATATAAATAATTCTTTTTAAAATAGGAGGCTAAGCATTTCTTTAAGTTTTTTTAATTCTTTAATGCTAAAATTTGTTATATTTTTGTAGCATTATTAAAAATATTAAACAAAAATTATCATGGGATTATTAGATTCATTAAAAGGATTATTTTCAAAAGGACAAGCTACTATTGAAAATACAGTAGATGCAGCAAAAAACGCTGTAGAAAACTCAGGCGAAACATTAAACAGTATCAAAGACCAAGTTTCTGAAATAGGCGCAAACCTACAAGAACAAGGAAAAGAATTGATGGACAAAACGGTAGAAGCTGCAAAAGATGTAGTAGAAAATTCGGGAGAAACTCTTGAAGGCATCAAAAACAAAGTAGCTGAAGTAAGCGCAGAGATTCAAGAAGAAGGAAAAGAATTGCTGCAAAAAACAGAAGAAGCACTTCATGCTGCAAAAGACACCGTAGTAGAAAAAGGTGAAGAACTAATCGAAACTGCAAAAAACACGATTTCAGGTGAGGATGCTGCTGCCGAAACTCCTGCTGCTGAAGAAGAGCACAAAGCTTAAGAAAAAATTAAGTAAATTTGAGCCTCAAAAGACAAAATCTTTTGGGGCTTTTTTTATGCATAAAACGGAAAATATAAAACTTACGCTCTTTGTAGATGGCTGGTGTCCTCTTTGCAAACGTTTTGCAAAAAATATAAGCAAATATGACAAACAAAACTATATCGCCATTGAAGATATTAGAACGTCCTCTCATCCACTTATCAACCCCGAAAAAGCGCTTAAAGCATTGGCAAGTATCGACTCAAAAGAAAGGGTTTTTTATGGATTTGACACCATTCATCAACTTTGCCTAACCTTACCAATTCTTTACCTATTTGTACCCATTACTTTTTTATTGAAAATTAGCCGATTAGGGGCTTTTTTGTATAATGAATTAGCCGTTAGACGAACAATTATTCCCTTGCATTGTGATGAAAAAAAATGTGTATCTTTGTAAGTAATTTGGTATTAAACCCAAATTCCATTTCCTAATCTAAAACTTATAATATCCTGATACTTGGAAGGAATTATTAAATATTGCATATTTACTATTTTCAACTATATAAGGACTTCTTGTTCTTAATGATAGTAATAAATCCAATTTTTCATTTAAATGATATTGATAACCTACTCCAAAAACCACCGAAATAGTATAATAGGGTTCGAAATAGGACCTTTTGCTAACAAATGCATTAGATGACCCAACATCTATAAAAAAAGGATTTTTTGGCAAAATAAAAAAACGACAAAGTGTAGGAAGCTCAATGATATGAAAATTAAGCAATTTCTGAGAGGTAACACTTGTATAATTTGGCTCAAAAGTTATCGCAACTTTTTTCCCTATCATCCGAGAATAGTTAAATCCTATAGCATAATTGATGTCCGATGTCGATTTGCTATTTGGATCTATAGAAAGGGTGTAAATTGGTGCAAAATGAATGCCTATAGCATTTTTTTGACTATAAATACATTGAAAACTCACTAAAAAACTTAATAATAAAAATTTTTTCATTGCCTTCTACAAGAATATAACTCTAATTTTCGCATTTCAAAAATACCTAAATCGCCACTACAAGTTTGTTTGCTACTAAGGACTCTGTAATCTATGATATATTTGTACGAGGTAGCAACTCTTGTATTTAAAGAGTCTGGCAAGTTTACACAAATAAAAGTTTCTTTATCTACGTAAAAATAAACATTTTTATTATAATTACAT
>CAZUUI010000060.1:0-4850 GCA_964622955.1 uncultured Chitinophagaceae bacterium
TCCGCGTTGAACGAAGTAGTAACTAATGGATGCAAACGAATCGCTTTTCCTTCTACCAATTTAGGCATAAAAGCTTGAATGGATAGACGGTGAAGTGTAGGTGCTCTATTCAATAATACAGGATGCCCTTTCAAAATATTTTCTAAGATATCCCAGATTACTGCATCTTTTCTATCCACTAATTTTTTAGCAGATTTTACAGTTCTTACAATTCCTCTTTCAATCAATTTACGGATAACAAATGGTTTGAACAATTCTGCTGCCATATCTTTTGGAATTCCACACTCATGCATTTGCAAAGTAGGACCTACGATAATTACAGAACGACCCGAATAGTCAACCCTTTTACCCAACAAGTTTTGACGGAAACGTCCTTGCTTACCTTTCAATGAATCAGAGATTGATTTCAACGCTCTTCCACCTTCTGCTTTTACGGCATTAGATTTTCTAGAGTTGTCAAACAATGAATCTACCGACTCTTGCAACATTCTCTTTTCATTTCTCAAAATCACCTCTGGAGCTTTGATTTCAATCAAACGCTTCAAACGATTATTTCTGATAATAACTCTTCTATACAAGTCGTTCAAATCTGATGAAGCAAAACGACCTCCATCTAAAGGTACCAATGGTCTTAATTCAGGTGGTACTACTGGCAATAAACTGATTACCATCCACTCTGGCTTATTCTCTATACGTTTATTACTTTCTCTAAAAGCTTCTACAACGCTAAGACGTTTAAGAGCTTCTTGTTTTCTTTGACGAGAGGTTTCGGTATGTGCTTGATTTCTCAATGCATAACTCAATTCATCTAAATTGATATCCTTTAACAAATCACGGATAGCTTCTCCCCCCATTTTGGCAACAAATTTATTAGGATCAGAATCGTCTAATAAATAATTGTTTTCTAATTCTGGGCTATAGATAGCAGCCATGTACTCTTCCTCGGTAAGTAAGTCCATTTTTTTGTATGCACGAACTTCTTGCTCTCCTTTTTCGTTCAATACATTGATTTCTTGGCTAGCAGTTCCTGCTTGAAGTACGATATATTTTTCATAATATACAATACTTTCAATATTTTTTGAACTTAATCCAAGCAAGTATCCAATTTTATTTGGCAATGATCTAAAATACCAAATATGAACTACAGGCACTACCAATTGGATGTGTCCCATACGCTCTCTACGTACTTTTTTCTCAGTTACTTCTACTCCACATCTGTCACAAACAGTACCTTTGTATCTAATTCTTTTATATTTACCACAATAACACTCATAATCCTTTACAGGTCCGAATACTCTTTCGTCGAATAATCCGTCTCTTTCAGGCTTATAAGTTCTGTAATTGATTGTTTCTGGTTTTGTAATTTCACCTCTCGAACGCTCTTTGATAGCATCTGGTGATGCCAAACTGATTGTAAGAGATTTAAAATCACTTTTGGGTTGCATTGCTGTATTTTTGTAATATGCCATTTTTCTTTATTTAAAAAACAAATACATTAAAATTATTAATCAAATCTCAAATCTAGAGCCAATCCTCTCAACTCATGAACCAATACATTGAATGATTCAGGAATACCAAACTGAGGAATATTCTCACCTTTCACAATTGCTTCATAAGCTTTTGCTCTTCCTGGAATATCGTCGGATTTGATAGTCAATAGCTCTCTTAAGATATTAGAAGCTCCATACGCCTCAATAGCCCAAACCTCCATCTCTCCAAAACGCTGACCTCCAAATTGAGCTTTACCTCCCAATGGCTGTTGTGTAATAAGTGAGTATGGCCCTGTAGAACGTGCGTGCATTTTATCATCAACCATGTGGCTTAATTTAAGCATATAAATCACACCTACTGTAGTTTTTTGATCAAAACGCTCTCCTGTTTCTCCATTATATAAATAAGTAGAGCCTAAATATGGCAAATTGGCTTTTTTCATCCAATCGTCAATTTCGGTTACAGAAGCACCGTCCAATACTGGAGTAGCAAATTTAACACCAAGTTCTTTACCTGCCCATCCCAAAACGGATTCGTAAACCTGCCCCAAGTTCATACGAGAAGGTACCCCTAATGGATTCAATACAATATCCAAAGGCTCTCCATTATCCAAGAAAGGCATATCCTCTTCACGTACTATACGTGCTACGATACCTTTATTTCCGTGTCTACCTGCTAATTTATCTCCTACTTTTAATTTTCTCTTAACCGCAAGATTTACTTTAGCCAATTGTAATACACCGTTTGGTAATTCATCTCCAATGGTCAAATTGTATTTTTCTCTCTTATAATATCCTGTAATTTCATTCCATTTAAGGTTGTAATTATGAATTATAAGTTTTACTTGTTCATTTGTTTTTTTATCTTCAGTCCAATTTGTAGCATCAATTTCTTTATAATCAATACTTGAAAGTACTTTTGTAGTGAATTTTGAACCTTTTGCTACAACTTCTTCTTTAAAGAAATTCTTAATTGAATTTGAAGTTTTGTCAGCCAATACTTTCTCTAACTTAGAAAATAACTGTTTTTTAAGATCAGAAGACTGAGTTTCATATAATTTTTCTAATTTTTCTAACTCAATTTTCTCAATTCCTTTTTTCTTATTTTCTTTATTTGCTCTAGTAAATACTTTTGTGCTAATAACTATACCTTCAGTACTTGGTGGCGCTTTCAAAGATGCATCTTTCACATCACCTGCCTTGTCTCCAAAGATGGCACGCAATAACTTCTCTTCTGGAGTTGGATCTGACTCTCCTTTTGGAGTTACTTTTCCTACCAAAATATCACCTTCTTTTACTCTTGCGCCTAAACGAATAATACCATCTGCATTAAGATCTTTTGTAGCATCTTCTGATACGTTTGGTATATCCGCAGTCAATTCTTCAGGACCTAATTTTGTATCTCTTACTTCAATATCATACTCTTCAATGTGTATAGAAGAGAATACATCCTCTTTTACAATTCTTTCAGAAATCACAATCGCATCCTCAAAATTGTATCCTTTCCAAGGCATGAACGCCACTTTCAAGTTTACACCTAATGCAAGTTCTCCTTGATTTGTAGCAAACCCTTCGCAAAGAACTTGACCTTTTGATACTCTATCGCCTTTTTTAACGATTGGTTTCAAATTCACACAAGTTCCTTGATTGGTTCTTTGGAATTTTGGTAATTTATAGGTAGTAATCTCATCTTGGAAAGAAACTAATTTTTCCTCTGGAGTTCTATCATACAATACTTCAATACGTTCTGCATCTACATATACAATTTCACCTTCACGCTCAGCATTAATTAGGTTATTAGAATCTTGAGCTACAATACGCTCAAAACCAGTACCTACAATAGGCGCTTGTGGTCTCATCAAAGGCACTGCTTGACGTTGCATGTTTGATCCCATCAAGGCACGGTTGGCATCATCATGCTCCAAGAATGGAATCAATGAAGCCGAAACCCCTACAATTTGATTAGGTGCTACGTCTATATAATCAATTTCACTAGGCGGTAATAATGGGAAATCCCCTTGATATCTGGCAATAATACCTTCATCTGTTATTTCTCCCTTATCGTTAAATTCTGTTTTTGATTGAGCAATTCTCATTTCGTCCTCTTCATCAGCAGAAAGATAAATTTGCTCTCCTTTAAGATCTATTTTTCCATCTTCTACTTTTCTATAAGGTGTTTCCAAAAATCCTCTTCCGTTAACTTTTGCATGCACACATAAAGTAGAAATCAAACCAATGTTTGGCCCTTCAGGTGTCTCAATAGTACAAAGTCTACCATAGTGAGAATAGTGAACGTCCCTTACCTCAAAGCCCGCTCTCTCTCTAGAAAGACCTCCAGGCCCTAAAGCCGAAACCCTTCTTTTATTAGTAATCTCAGCAAGAGGATTGGTTTGATCCAAAAATTGAGATAACTGAGAAGTACCAAAGAATGAGTTAATTACAGAACTAAATGATCTTGAATTAATCAAATCTATTGGAGTAAATACTTCATTATCTCTAACGTTCATACGCTCTCTAATAGTACGAGCCATACGAGCTAATCCAGTACTGAATTGCGCATGTAATTGCTCACCTACTGTACGAACTCTTCTATTACTCAAATGATCGATGTCATCGATTTCCGCTTTACCATTAACCAACTGTACAATATAATTCACAATCGCTACAATATCCTTTTTTGTAAGGATTTTTGTAGTCATTGGAACATCCAATTGTAATTTTTGATTGATTTTATATCTACCTACCTCACCTAAATCATATCTTCTATCAGAGAAAAACAATTTATCAATTACATCTCTTGCCGTCTCATCATCAGGTGCCTCAACACCTCTCAATTGACGATAAATCGTATTTAAAGCTTCTCTTTCACTATTAGAAGTATCTTTTTGTAATGTATTATAAATAATTGAATAATCAAGAGCACTATCATCCTTTTGAAGAGTCAACATATCTACTCCAGAATCTAAGATATTATCTATCATATCCTCTGTAATTTCAGTATCTCTTTCAAAGATAATTTCATTTCTTTCAATTGAAACTACCTCTCCAGTATCCTCATCCACAAAATCTTCTACCCAAGTTTTTAGTAATCTTGCAGCCAACTTTCTTCCAACATAATTTTTGATAGAAGATTTAGTTACTTTTACTTCATCAGCTATATCAAATAAGTTCAAAATATCTCTATCAGAATCATATCCTATAGCTCTTAACAACATAGTTACAGGAAATTTTTTCTTTCTGTCTATGTAAGCATACATTACATTATTGATATCAGTTGCAAATTCCATCCAAGCTCCTTTAAAAGGAATAACTCTTGCAGAATATATGATATCAGAGACTTGTTTAAAATAGAAGTCCCGG
>CAZUUI010000060.1:4861-9837 GCA_964622955.1 uncultured Chitinophagaceae bacterium
TTGGATGTACAGACTGACCAAAGAAAACTGAAGGAGAACGATGTAATTGAGTTACAATTACTCTTTCTGCTCCATTTATAATAAAAGTACCTTTCTGTGTCATGTAAGGAATATTACCCAAAAACACTTCTTGTACTATTGTTTTAAAATCTACGTGCTCCTCATCACTACAAGAAAGCTTTAATTTTGCTTTTAAAGGCACAGAAAAAGTCAAGCCACGCTCAATACACTCTTCGAGAGAATAACGAGGTGGATCAATATAATACTCTAAAAATTCAAGTAAAAATATATTACGGGCATCTGAAATAGGGAAATTTTCCTCAAAAACTTTGTATAAGCCCTCGTGTTGACGATTTTCATGTGAAGTATCTACTTGAAAAAATTCTATGAAAGATTCTTTCTGAATATCAAGTAAATTTGGAAAACTAGAATTTAATTTTGTTTTTCCAAAATTAACTCTAGGTTGATTGATTGCTTGATGCATAATTTATATAAATTATATATTAGAAATGTTTATTAATACAAACAAATATAGGCTTGCTCATTTATTAGATGAGCAAGCCAGATTTTTTCACTTATTTTAAGTGCTAGAATGCACTATTTAATTTCTACAGAAGCTCCTTGCTCTTCTAATTGAGCTTTAGCTTTTTCTGCATCTGCTTTAGAAACTCCTTCCAAAATAGCTTTTGGAGCAGCATCTACTAAGTCTTTAGCTTCTTTCAATCCTAAGTTTGTAATGTCTTTAACTACTTTAACTACATTTAACTTAGCACCACCAGCGCTTGTCAATACTACATCAAAAGCTGTTTTTTCAGCTTCTGCAGCACCAGCAGCAGCAGGTCCAGCCATCATTACAGCACCAGCAGCAGCAGGCTCAATACCATGCTCCTCTTTTAAAATTTGTGCTAATTCTTGTACTTCTTTTACAGTTAAGTTTACTAAACTTTCTGCTAATTGTTTTACATCTGCCATGATTTGATAATTTTAGATTAATTGTTTTTGTTAATAATTTTAATTTTTTTCTTCTATTGTTTTTAATAGACCTGCTATTTTTTGTCCTGCATTAGACTGCAAACCACCAATAACATTTTTGATTGGAGATTGTAACAATCCGATAACATCACCTATCAATTCTTCTTTAGATTTCAAGCTTACCAATGCTTGCAACTGATCATCTCCAATAAAAATATCAGAATCGATATATGCTGCTTTTAAACTTGGTTTTTCGTTATCTGCTCTAAATTCTTTGATTAATTTAGCAATACTATTTGATGATTCTGAAAAGAAAACCGCTGTAGGTCCTTCCAATACTTGATACATTTGTTCTGATTCTTTATTTGAAGCTTCCAATGCTTTTTTAATCAATGTATTTTTTACTACTGTATATTCTATTTCTTTTTCAAAAGCAGCTCTTCTCAATTCGCTTGTCTTACCAGCACTCAACGTACTTTCGTCAATAAAATAAAAGAATTGCGCTTCGTTAAATCTTTCTTTGAGGGATTCAATAACCTCACCTTTTTGTTGCTTATTCATAATTAGCTTATAGATTTAGTGTCGATATTAATACCAGGACTCATTGTAGTAGCCAATGAAATAGATTTCATGTACACTCCTTTTGCAGTACTAGGTTTCATTTTTTGTAATGTAGAAATAAATTCTTCTGCATTTTGCTTAATTTGTTCTGGAGTAAAAGAAACTCTTCCTATTGAAGAATGTACAATACCAAATTTGTCCACTCTAAAGGCAATTTTTCCTTTTTTAACCTCCTCAACCGCTTTACCCACATCTGGCGTAACAGTTCCAGATTTTGGATTTGGCATTAAGTTTCTAGGTCCTAAAACTCTACCTAATTTTGCAATAGTAGCCATTACATCAGGTGTAGCTACAATTACATCAATATCAGTCCATCCTTGTTCTATTTTGGTAATATACTCTTCCAAACCAACATAATCAGCACCTGCAGCTTTTGCATCCGCTTCTTTTTCTGGTTTACAGAATACTAGAACAGTTTTTGACTTACCAGAACCATTTGGAAGCGTAACAGTTCCTCTTAACGCTTGATCAGCTTTTCTTGGATCTACACCTAATTTTACGTGTAAATCTACAGAAGCATCAAACTTTGTTGTATTTATTTGTTTTACCAATCCTGCAGCCTCATCTATTGTATATAACTTAGATTTATCTACAAGCTTATTCACTTCTTTTCTTTTCTTTGAAATTCTAGCCACGATATGTTATTTTAAATTATTAAAAAATTAATTTTGCCAAGGTGTTTCTCCAGAAACTGTTATCCCAAGACTTCTTGCTGTACCTGCAACCATTTTCATTGCAGATTCAATTGTAAAACAATTCAAATCGGGCATTTTAGTTTCTGCTATAGTTTTTACTTGATCCCAAGTAACACTTCCTATCTTATTTCTATTACTTTCTTTAGAACCCGTTTTAGCTTTAATAGCTTCCAATAATAAAATTGGAGTAGGTGGCGTTTTGATTACAAAATCAAATGATTTATCTTTGTATACAGTCAATACTACAGGTAATACTTTACCAGGTTGATCTTGTGTTCTTGCATTAAATTGCTTACAAAAATCCATAATGTTCACACCTTTTGCTCCTAATGCAGGACCAATTGGTGGTGCTGGATTTGCTTGACCTCCTTTTACCTGGAGTTTGACGTACGTTTCAATTTCTTTTGCCATGATAATTTTCTTTTACTTAAAAAATTCTTTATTTTAATTTATTTTATCTACTTGTGTAAAACTAACTTCAACCGGTTGTCTTCTTCCAAAGATTTTAACAACCACTTTAAGTTTTTTCTTCTCTTCATTTATCTCTTCTATCGTTCCAATAAAATCATTAAATGGACCTTCAATAATTTTTACAGATTCATTGATAATAAATGGCTCCAACATCACTTCACCTTTTCCTAACATATCATCTATTCTTCCAAGTAATTTTTGAACTTCTGGTCCTCTTAATGCTTGAGGATGATTTCCTCCCAAAAAGTTCATTACTCCACTAATACTTCTAATAGTAGCTAATACTTCACTTGTAATCACTTTTTCATTTACCTCTATATACAAATAACCAGGATATAATGTTTTTTCTTTGATTACTTTCTTCCCATTTCTAATTTTATATACTTTTTCCGTAGGTACTAATACATTAGAGATAATATGCTCCCAATGAGACCTTACGATTTCAAGCTCGATGTAATTTTTAATTTTGTTCTCTTGACCACTTACAACCTTAAGAACATACAATTTTTTATCTTCTACCATCTGACTATTCTATATTATTATAATATAAATAAATTATACAAAACTCACTACAATTAAACATTGCAAATACTACTATAATAATTACAGCCAAACACACCAAAACGATTGTTGTAAAGTTTTGTAATTCCGACATCGTAGGCCAAGTAACTCTTTCTGTAAGCTCTTGGTATGATTCTTTTATATAATTGACAATTTTATTCATACTACTTAATTAAGTAAATTATTGTTAGAATATTTGCACGGGCGGCAGGCTTCGAACCCACGACCTAAGGTTTTGGAGACCTTCGCTCTACCAGCTGAGCTACACCCGTAAAAAATACAAGGCACTGAAATCAATGCCTTGCATCTTATTTTTTTTTTTAAAATTATTTGATAATTTCAGTTACTTGACCAGCTCCTACTGTTCTACCACCTTCTCTTATCGCAAATCTCAATCCTTTTTCCAAAGCTACTGGATAAATCAATTGTACAGTCAATGTCAAGTTATCACCTGGCATAACCATTTCTTTACCTTCTGGCAAAGTGATTTCTCCTGTAACGTCTGTAGTTCTCAAATAGAACTGTGGACGATATTTGTTGAAGAATGGAGTATGACGTCCACCTTCTTCTTTAGAAAGTACGTATACTTCACATTTAAATTGTGTATGTGGAGTGATTGATCCTGGTTTGCAAATTACTTGACCTCTTTTAATCATTTCTTTGTCAATACCTCTCAACAACAAACCTACGTTTTCTCCAGCCTCTCCAATATCAAGGATTTTTCTAAACATCTCAACACCTGTTACAGTTGAAGTCAATGCTTTTTCTCCTTCTTTGTTAAGACCTACGATTTCTACAGCCTCTCCTGTTCTAACGATACCTCTTTCAATTCTACCTGTAGCTACTGTTCCTCTACCTGTAATAGAGAATACATCCTCTACTGGCAACAAGAATGGTTGATCAACTGGTCTTGGTGGAACTGGGATATAAGAATCTACAGTAGCCATCAATTCTTCGATAGCTTTTACACCTTCAGGATCTCCGTTCAATGCTTTCAAAGCAGAACCTTTGATTACTGGAGTGTTATCGCCATCATATTGGTAGCTAGAAAGCAATTCTCTTACTTCCATTTCTACTAGTTCCAACATTTCTGGATCGTCTACCAAATCAACTTTGTTCATAAATACAACGATTTTTGGCACACCTACTTGTCTTGACAACAAGATATGCTCTCTTGTTTGTTGCATTGGTCCATCAGTTGCAGCAATTACGATGATAGCACCGTCCATTTGAGCAGCACCTGTAATCATATTTTTGATATAATCCGCGTGACCTGGACAGTCTACGTGAGCATAGTGTCTTGTTTCAGTCTCATACTCTACGTGAGCTGTATTGATAGTGATACCTCTTTCTTTTTCTTCTGGAGCAGCATCGATTGAATCATAATCTTTTTTCTCTGCCAATCCTTTGTTTGCTAATACTGTAGTAATAGCTGCAGTCAAGGTAGTTTTACCGTGATCTACGTGACCAATTGTACCCACGTTTACGTGCGGCTTGGTTTTGATAAATTGTTCTTTTGCCATTTTATTGTTTTTTTATTTTGGTTTAAAATTTAATATATATTTAATTAATATATTCCTTTTCTTCTTTGAGCCAACGATGGGAATTGAACCCACGACCTCTTCCTTACCAAGGAAACGCTCTACCCCTGAGCTA
>CAZUUI010000061.1:0-3724 GCA_964622955.1 uncultured Chitinophagaceae bacterium
TGTAAGATGGGATCAAGCAAATGCTTTTTCTCATTGGAGAACTAGATTTTTAGAGGATTATCTTACATCAAGAAAGAAAACAATGATAGATCCATTCAGACTACCAAGTGAACATGAGTGGGAGTATGCAGCTAGAGGTGGAAAGAAAAGTTCGCCATATCCTTGGGGAGGTCCTTATACAAGAAATCAAAAAGGTTGTCTAATGGCTAACTTTAAACCAGTAAGAGGAAACTATCAAGATGATGGAGGGTTTTACACTGTAAGAGCGGATTCTTATTTTCCTAATGATTATGGATTGTATAATATGGCAGGAAATGTTGCAGAATGGACTTCTTCAGCTTTCTATGAAAATTCTTATACTTTTGTTCATGATATGAATCCAGATATGAAATACGATCATAATAAATTGGATAATGAAACAATGAAACGTAAAGTATTAAGAGGTGGTAGTTGGAAAGATGTAGCATTTTTAATTCAAAATGGTACAAGAAGTTATGAATATGCTGATTCATCAAAGTCTTATATTGGTTTCAGATGTGTAACTTCAGCTTTAAAATAATAAACAAATTAAACGTAAACTAAATAAAAATAAATATTTAAAATCAATTAATTATGGCAAAAAAAGTAGGTGGATTCAAAAAAATCATGTCAATTTCTTATGGTTTAGGAGCTGCGGTGGTAATTCTTGGTGCATTGTTTAAAATTTTGCACTTACCTGGTGCAAATGAAATGCTTATTGCAGGAATGGGTACAGAGGTATTAATTTTCGTAGTGTCAGCTTTTGATCCTGTATATGAAGAGTATCAGTGGGAAAGAGTATATCCAGAATTATTTGATGAAAGTGAAATTGCGGTTTCAAAAGGTAGAAGTGAAGGTGTATCAATTGGAGGCGGATCAGTAGGTATGATAGGAAGTGGTGGATATAGTGCAGATTCATCTGTTGCATTAGCATTAGACAATGCTTTATCAAAATCAAAAATTGAAACAGGAATGATTGAAAGATTGGGTGAAAACTTAGGTAAATTAAGTGCTAATATTGAAAGCATGAACAGTGTTGCTGATGTAGCTGCTAGTACTGCTGATTATTCCAATGCGGCTAAAAATGCTGCTAGTTCATTGAATACATTGAAGTCTACTTTTGAAGAAAGTGCAGAGGCTGCTAAAGGTTTAGCTCTAGCTACTAATGGAACACAAGAGTATCAAGTTCAGATTCAACAAATAACAAAGAATTTACAACAATTAAATTCTATTTATCAAATTGAATTACAAGATGCAAATAATCATTTGAAAAACTTGAATAAATTTGTAGGTAATTTATCTGAAGCAATGGCTAATCTAGAGTCTACTAAAAATGATGCTCAAATGTTGAAAGACAATATGGGAAGTTTATCAAAAAGCTTAGGTTCTTTGAATTCAATATACGGAGGTATGTTGACAGCAATGAGAACAGCATAAGATAAAATTATAAAAATTAGGTAGAAATATTTTTGAATATTATAAAATAAAAATAAGAAATGGCATCAGGTAAAATATCACCTAGGCAGAAGATGATCAATATGATGTATCTCGTATTGACAGCGATGCTTGCAATGAACGTATCTGCAGAAATTTTGAATGCATTTAAGACTGTAAATAAAAGTTTGGATAAAACCAATCAAATTTTGAGTCAAAAAAATAGAAATATTTATGATGCGTTAAATGATGCATTAAATGATCCTCAACAAAAACAAAAAGCTGTAATATGGAAGCCAAAAGCTGATCAAGTTAAAGCTTTATCTGATAAAATGTTCAATGAAATTGAAGATTACAAGACAAAAATTAAGAAAAATTCAGGTTTAAAGATTGAAAACGGTGAAGAAACTTATAAATTTGATGACTTGGATCAAGCAGAAATATTATTTTCAGTTAATGGTGAAGGTAAAAAATTGTATGATAAATTAATTCAATACAAAAAAGATTTAGTTAATATAGTAAAATCATCTCCTGAAGGAGCAGATCCAAATATTTTAGCACAGATAACAGCTTTAGAAAAATCATTACCTATTGATTTAAATGTTCCTAAAGGTAAAACTGAAAGTGGTCATGAGTATTCAAATGATCACAAAGGTTGGACAACAAGTAATTTTCACAAAACACCATCTGTTGCTGCTATAACTATTTTATCTAAGTTGCAGAATGATGTAAAGAATTCTGAAGCTCAAATGGCAGACTTTTGTATTTCTCAGTTAGGCAAAGTAAAATTGGTTTACGATAAGTTTGCTGCTGTTGCTGCCGCAAATACTACTTATTGTATGCCAGGTGATGCAATAGAAGTTTCTGCGGGTGTTGGAGCTTTTAATGATCAAGCTAAACCAGTTATTAATATTAATGGTTCTAATGTACCTTTGAATGCTGAAGGTATGGCTGTTTGGAAATCTACTGCTTCTGGGGCTTCTGGAGAAAGACAAATACCTGTAAAGATACAATATACTACTCCTGATGGAAAAGTTGAAAGTAAGTCTATGACTTTGAAATATACTATTGGAACTCCTGCTGGATCGGCTTTAATGCTGGATAAAATGAATGTGTTTTACATTGGTTTGGACAATCCAGTAACTGTTTCTTCTGGTACCGGGGATGATAGAACCAAATTAACATATTCTGGTGGTGGTATTTCTATGAATAAAGTTGCTCCAGGTAAATACGTTGTTAGAGTAACAACTGTAGGTGAAGCAAATGTAACTATAAATGCCGATGGAAAACAAACAGCATTTAAATTTAGAGTAAAAAGAGTACCGGATCCAATTGCTACATTAGGAGGAACGATTACTACTCAAAAAGTTCCTAGTGGGACGATGAAAGCACAACAAGGAGTAATGGCTGTTTTACAAAATTTTGATTTTGAAGCAAAATTTGAAGTAGTTAGTTATGAGTTTAGCTATGTTCCAAAAGGTGGTGATGTATTATCTGGTTCGGTTAATGGTGCAGCTTTCAGTGGTGCTCTAAATGGATATAAGAATGCTTGTAAGAAAGGTGATGTATTCCAGTTTGAGAACGTTAAAGTGAAAGGTCCTGATGGACAAATCAGAAAAATACCTGGTTTAGGTGTTACAATAATTTAATCATACTAAAATATAAAGTTATGAAAAAGTATTTTTTAATTTTAAGTTTATTTTCAGTTTCTTTTGCTTTTGCTCAAGATAATTTGGAAGAAGTTGAGGAAAAACTTGACGGTGCTTATGAAAAAGTAACCTTAAAAGAAAGAGAGATAATTCCTTATGATCATGTTCGTGAAGCAGACGTAATATGGAGCAAACGAATTTGGAGAGTTATAGATTGTAAAGAAAAAGTAAATTTACCTTTTGTACATCCAAAAATGGGATTTGTAAAAGTAGTTCATGATGCTGCAAAGAAAGGTGAATTGCAAGTTTATAATCCAGGTGAAATTGGTGAAACATTTAAAGAAACAATCTCTACTCAAGATGTTCAAAATATAGGTGTAAGGAATGATACCATCTATTTTGTCACTCATAAAGATGGTGACTTGGATTTAGGTTATATGGAAAGTCATGCGGCTAAAGTTCCAGATGACTTGAAGGCTTATTCTCTTTATAAATATCACTATGAGGTATATAAGGATAGTATAGAAAGTTGTGTGGAAGATTTAAATAATGACTTAGTTGGATACCTGAATTATCATAATTATCTAGGTTATCTTGCTAATCTTCAAAAGAAGGCTCCTTAT
>CAZUUI010000061.1:3734-9816 GCA_964622955.1 uncultured Chitinophagaceae bacterium
AGAGACTTCTACAATGTTAGTAAGAATTATTGGTGTTGCTCTTATTAGAGAAAAAACAACAGAAAATGGGGATGTTTTGGGAGATGAAGTAATGTATTGGGTTTATTATCCAGATTTAAGAAATGTGTTGAGCCAACATCCTGTATACAACATTAAAAATGATGCTGCTACTATGAGTTGGGAAGACTTGTTTGAGATAAGATACTTCTCTAGTTATATTATGAAAGAATCAAATGCTTATGATAGAAGAATTAAAGACTATGCAGCAGGTTTGGATCTATTGTATGAGTCTGATAGAATTCAAAATGATATTAGAAATTATGAAAGTGATCTTTGGGAATACTAAAATATTTCTAGTATAAAGGATATTAAAGGTATAACTAATTTTAGTTATACCTTTTTTTTGTTTAATTAAATTAAGTATAGAATGAAAAAAGCTAATTGGAAAAGTATTAAAGAATATTCGGATATTTTGTTTGAGTTTTATGAAGGTATAGCCAAAATAACTATAAATAGACCTGAAAAACATAATGCTTTTAGACCTGAAACGAATATGGATATATTAGATGCGCTAGATATTTGTAGAGAGGATCAGTCTATTTCAGTGGTAATATTGACAGGCGCTGGTAGAAAAGCATTTTGTAGTGGTGGCGACCAAGAAGTAAAAGGAATAGGAGGTTATATAGGAAAAGATGGAGTGCCGCGCTTGAATGTATTGGATATTCATAAAAAAATTCGTTCTATGCCAAAGCCTGTTATTGCTATGGTTAATGGCTATGCAATTGGTGGTGGTCATGTATTGCATGTTGTATGTGATTTAAGTATTGCCTCTGAAAATGCTATTTTTGGTCAAACAGGGCCAAAAGTTGGAAGCTTTGATGCAGGTTTTGGAAGTAGTTATTTAGCTCGTATAGTAGGACAGAAAAAAGCAAGAGAAATTTGGTATTTGTGTGAACAATATTCTGCACAAGAAGCTATGTCTATGGGATTGGTGAATAAAGTAGTTCCTATAGATTTTCTTGAAGTGGAAACGATTAAATTTGCAAAAACCATTATGAAGCGTAGTCCTATGGCGGTACGAATGCTAAAAAGAGGCTTAAATGCCGAGCTAGATGGTCAAGCAGGTATTATGGAGTTTGCGGGAGATGCAACGTTAATGTTTTATATGATGGAAGAAGCACAGGAAGGGAAAAATGCATTTTTAGAAAAAAGAGATCCTGATTTTCAGCAATTCACAAAATTTCCTTAGTAGGTAATTACACCTATTTTGTAGTTTAGATTTTTCTTTGAAAATAGAATTGATTTTTCATTAGATAATTTTGAACTCAATCTAGGGAAAATAATTGTATTTTCTTGGGTACCGTTGAATATGTTTTCAATTACTTCATCGCCATTATTTAAATTAATATTGTAATTGTATGTTTGAGAAACATTGAAGTTTGACAGTAATTTTATTTTCTTGTCTTCATTGTTGCTTTCCATTTGCAAATCGTAGTTTTCTTTTTCATCATTAAAAATAATATTTAACTCATTGTTTTTTTGATGAGTGAAAATAGACACTGGTATTATATTAGCCAAAGCCTTATTATTATAAAAGTCATAGGGATTTACATAATATTTTGTTCTGAGGACTTGTCTTTTTAGATATATGTCGGTCCATTGCACATTATTATTACTGTCTATACAAAATGTAAGGATATTTCCCCAGCTAAAATTATAAAAAGTTTGGGTATTATTGGTATACATTCCTCCAATTCCAAAACCTATAGGATTATTTACATATTCTATATCCACATTGTATTTTTCACATACAAATACCGTTTTTTTATCGTTGGTAGTGATAAAATCTACAATGAAATAGTCATTTTCCATCCCTTTTTCTTGAACTTGAGATAGCTTACTTTTTTTGTATATTCTGGAATAAAAAGTGGAATCAAAATTAATATTTCTATCATTTATTTTATTGCCATCATAAGCATTGAGGTCTATAATTGAAACACCATTAATAAAGTTTCTATTCTCATTTTTTGAGAAAAATCCACCTATTCTAAAAATACTATCAATAGGTGTAATATTAAATGTTGTATAGAAATGATTAGGTTCATCTTCAAATGCTATTTCTTTAATTGTTTTGCCTACTTTATTTATCAGAATCATTTTATTTACATAAAAATTGCTTCGTGAAAATGCAGAATTTGTAGATTTGTCAAGTTTATAATAATAAAGCAACGTTCCATCGTTGTTTAGCCAATTATTAATATTTTCAACTTTGCTAGCTAGCATTGGCATTGCGTATTTTTTCTTATAAAGCAAATCCATATCAGATTGATAGATAGCGATATAGGAATTAAAATCTGATGTAGATGAAAAATGAGAATAATCTATATCGTTGATTACCAATGCAATTTTGGATTTGTCGGGAGAGTAATATATTTTTAATTCAAAGATTTCTTTTTTTCTTCCTGGAATACTAAATATCATTGTTGGATTCATAACGATCTCACCTTCTTCATCAAATTTTAATAAAAAGTATTTGTGAACATCTTCATCCGAATCAAATTCTTTTAGAATAAAATAAGTTTGATCATTTTGGGTTATAATAGAGCCTTGATATTCGTATTTTTTCTTTTTATCAAATTGAATCAGTTTCTTTTTTAGCAAAATAAAAGAGGTGTCATATTGGTGAACTTCACAGATATTTTCTCTTTCAGATTTTGCTATAACTTGAGTAGATTCATCCAATCGAGTAAAAATATTGTCTATTCTATACCCAGCTTGAATTTCTTCATTTGCCCAACTGATTTTTTGAGCTCTCGATTCACAAAAAGAAATTAATAATAATCCTAAAAAAAGCAGTTTTTTCATTTGTTTTTAATTTAAAAACTAACCCAACCTTGGGCTTTCATATTGTATAAGTTGTTTCCTTTTGATTTCAGCTTTATTCCTTTGTCTTTTGATTTAATTTCACCAATTACTGTAATATTTTCATTTTCAATAATTTTTTCCATATATTTTTTATCAAAAGTGAAAAGTAACTCATAATCTTCGCCTCCATTAAGTGCGGATACTGTAGGGTCAATATTCATTTTCATTGATTCATTGAATGTAAGTTCTTCAATTGGAATAAAACGCTCTTCTATTTCAGCACCTACACCCGATTGCGTGCAAATATGAAATAATTCACTGCTGAGCCCATCGCTAATATCCATCATAGCATTAGGTTTTATGCCTTCATTTTTAAAGTATTCTATAACTCCTTTTTGAGCTTCTGGCTTCAAAAATCGTTGAATCAAATATGAATTTTCTTGATTCAATTCAGGTTGTAATTCAGGATTTTCCATAAACACGGCTTTCTCGCGTTGTAATATTTGCAATCCCATATAGGCTGCCCCTAAGTTTCCTGTAACTGCTATCATATCACCCTCTTTTGCACCATTTCTATAGACTATTTCTTGTTGATTTGCTTCGCCAATTACAGTGATAGAAATGATGAGCCCTTTTTCCGAAGTAGTGGTATCACCGCCAATCAAATCTACATTGTATTTTTCACAAGCAATTTGGATTCCATTATAAATCTCCTTCAATGCTTCTACACTAAATCGATTGCTAATAGCAATAGAAACTGTGATATGTTTTGGTGTACCGTTCATAGCATAAATATCCGAAAAATTAACAATAGCCGCCTTATAGCCCAAATGGCGAAGTGGCGTATACGCTAAATCAAAATGGATGTTTTCTATCAAAAAATCGGTAGAAATCAATGCGTTTTCTTTATTAAATTTTATTACAGCAGCATCATCGCCTACTCCTTTCGACGTATCTATACTTTGATGGAATCCTTTTGTTAGTTCTTTTATAAGTCCAAATTCACCTAAATCAGCTATTTCCGTTCTTTTAACAGTCATTATATTTAATATTTATTTTAGTTTAAAGGTTATCGCTACCGGTTGATGATCCGAAAATTCAAAATTGTTTGAAATTCCTTTGCTCGATGTTACTTCAATATTTGGCGAAACTAGATAAAAATCTATTAACGTCACAAATGTCTTTTCAGTATCAAAAGGCTTATCATTTTTTCGATTAGTTGGGGTTTTGCTATCAAATATCCATTGCCAATTGGGGATAAAATTTTCTTCTACATTCGTTTGCAAATAGTCGCCTTCCTTACCTTTTGCTAATTGATTGTATGGGAAATTTGGAGGACATTGATTCCAGTCTCCACCACATATTATATAGTTTCCTTTAGTAAATTCTTCTTTCAAAAAGTTTTTAAGGTATTCCATTTCTTGTTTTTTTAGAATGCCTTTGTCATCATACGCGCTATTATGAATATTAACCATTACCAGATTTTTTCCATTGGTAAGTGGATAGTAGTTTACCAATAAACATCTACGAAGGAAAAACAATTGTTTTGGAAATCCAAATTCGCCTGGCAGTTGGTGTCTTACCGATTTTTTTGTATCAAATTTTGACAAAGTCATTAACCCACTATTTACTTTCCCCATAGGCGTTAACCACGGTTGTGGGATAAAATTTACTTTGTAATTAAGAGCAAATGAACTTTTGTAAATATTTGAAAATGTACTTTTTATCAAATTCATTTCTTCTATATAATAGCTTCTTTTGCTAAAACTATCTACTTCTTGCAATAAAATGAAGTCTGCTTGATTTTGTTCAATAGTATTTAGGATCCCTTCAAAATACTTGTTTACAAGCAATTCGCTAGGTCGCATCATTTTACCCCCATCATAAAAAAAATCGGCTTCTTTTCCCAATCCCGCATAGCCAATATTCCATATTAATGCACTAAACTCTTGATTTTTAATAGAATCTATAGTTATAGCATTGTTGTTTGATTGAATATTTACATTCGTTTCTGGATTGAAATAAGTTAATTTTGCATACACAATGTTTCCAATGATGTAAATCAACACCAATACTACAAGAATTACTATAATTTTTATAAGCATTTTCATCTGATTGATTTTATAATTAGTTATTTTAAATAAAAAATTGAATAGATTAGCTTCAATTCCTTTGTCTGCTACAAAGATAAGATACATTAGCTTATTGGATATGTAAAAAATTTTTAAGAATATATTTTGGAGTTTTAAAAATAAGTGTTGTATCTTTACAGAATTATTTAATTACTCAATACATTACAAAAATGGAAAGACAACAAGGAACAGTTAAATTTTTCAACGTTGAAAAAGGGTTCGGATTTATCAAACACAACGATTCTGACAAAGAAACGTTTGTACACAAAAGTGCTTTAACTAAAATTATCAAAGAAGGTGATGTAGTTGAGTTTGAAACACAACAAGGAAACAGAGGTATGAATGCAGTTAATGTTCAAATCATAGGATAAGAATTTTTTAATATTCATTTAAATGTTACCAATGGCTACTCTTTGTTGAGTGGCCATTTTTTTTGTGCCAATTCTTTTGGCAAAAAACACTTAATTTTGCGTTAAATATTTTTAGAAATTGAAAAAAACAAAAGTAGTAGTAGGTTTATCGGGTGGCGTGGATAGTAGTGTCACTGCAGCACTTTTGCTAGAACAGGGATATGATGTTGTAGGAATTTTTATGCGCAATTGGAATGATAGTTCTGTGGTTATCAATAATGATTGTCCGTGGATTGATGATAGCAATGACGCATTGCTCGTAGCCGAAAAGTTAGGGATTCCTTTTCAAGTGCTGGATTTATCGGCAAAATACAAAGAGCGCATAGTTGACTATATGTTTGCCGAATACGAAAATGGACGAACACCAAATCCTGATGTATTGTGCAATCGTGAAATAAAATTTGATATTTTTTTGAATGCAGCTATGCAATTAGGTGCTGAGTTTGTAGCAACGGGACATTATTGTAGAAAAATTACTGAAACGAATGAAAACGGAGAGGCAATCCATAAATTACTTTCGGGTGTAGACACCAATAAAGACCAGAGTTATTTCCTTTGTCAATTGACGCAAAATCAATTGTCAAAAGCTCTTTTTCCAGTTGGGAATCTTTGGAAAAATGAGTGCTGGATTTATCGGCAAAATACAAAGAGCGCATAGTTGACTATATGTTTGCC
>CAZUUI010000062.1:0-1985 GCA_964622955.1 uncultured Chitinophagaceae bacterium
CAATATCTACCGTGTGTAAAAGTGCCAAGAGTGTTTAAGTATTCCTAATCTGAACTCTAGGATGTTCAATCCTGCCTCACCGTTCTTGCTATGTCGTTTAAAACGACAACTATTTCTGTTGATTAGGTTTGCTTGAGCCCCACTGATCTATGAGTCTCTGACTATGAGCGGCCACACCCTCAATAGAATCTTGCGGTAGTTGTTTTAGGCACTCAGCTAATGCCTCTGGACTGAGTTTTTCGGCAGGCTTATTTTGCTTAATCTCTTGAGGCGATTTGCCATCCCAAGCAAATGGATTATTAAAAGACGGTGGGTCAGGCAAGCAATCATCACCATAAAAAGGTGCGTCATCAGTGGCAAATGGTGTGAAAGAAATTGTTCTTTCAAAAATGAGAGGCTTGCCAGTTGGCGTGGGTGGTGACGCAGGCATTGAGTAAATGGCTTTGCGAGCAAGCGCTTCTGCTTTGTCGGAAGTTTTCCAAAGTGTTTCTACTTTAGCGATGGAGCCATTTGGAGCAATCTCGATTCTGAATCTAACTTGCCCTTGATTAGGTCCTTCAACAGCAGTACCCATCATGCTACGAACTTGCTTGCCCCAAGTGTGTCGATAGCCCTTACTATTTTTTAGAGCGTAACTAGAGGCAAATGCCCATTCTTCGGCTGTTGGGGCGCTAGGGGCCTCTTGGGTCGCTGGCACTTTAGTTGTTAGTGTTTGTGCTGCCTGAAGGGGGATGGTTTCTTCTTGCTTCTGTTGAGGTTCTTCTAGCTTAACTACTATCACCTCATCTTTTTTCTTTAGCGGTTTTACATTTGTGGGCACATATAAAACCAATAAGACGATATGTAGTCCTAGCGAAAGAGCAATCGCCGCTTTAAAAGTGGATCGTTGAGTTTGAATGATGCTATTAAACAAAGATAAACTTTAATCAACTTGCTTTGCCAGCTTGACATTCATGTTGAGCCAGTTGGGAATTCCATCTTCAGCCCGAACTGCTTTGAAGCCCTTTTCTCGTAGGCGCTTAACGGCCTCATACGATAGTACGCAGTAGGTTCCTCGGCAGTACGCCACAATAGTTTTAGATTTAGGAAACTCACCAAGGCGCTCTTCTAGCTCTTCAAGCGTAATATTGATTGCGCCAGTCAGGTGTGAGTGAGCAAATTCTTCGCTAGGTCTCACATCAAGCAAAGTAATTTCACCGCGCTTGGCCAGTTTAAGGACTTGATTAACCGGCATTGCTTCTAGGCTATCTCGAGAGGTGAGGTACTTATTGAGGAGACTAGCAACTTGCTCGATATGGCTTTGACCAACACCTTGTATCTTTAAAAACAGTTCAATCACATCAGAGTCAGCTATTTCATAGACAATAGATTTGCCTTGTCTGACGGCATTCACGATGCCTGCTTGCTTAAGTACCTGAAGATGTTGAGACACATTAGCAATAGGCAATTTCACCTTCTTGGCCAAGTCTTCTACCGCTGTGGGGCATTGAATAATGAGTTCAATAAGCTCTAGACGCACCTCGGAACCAAGGGCTTTCCCCAGTTTGGCAAATTGTTCAAAGAGTTTTTGCTTGAATGTGGCTTTTTGTTTGGGCATAATCATTCAATAATTTTATTGAATATAAGTAGAGGTGTAAATGTTTAAATTAATAGTTAGCGGCCTGTTGGCAATGGCAGCTTTAAGTGCGTCAGCTAATAGTCCTGTCCCCACAGAGATAAATGGACAAAAGGCTTTGGTATTCATCAATCAAGACCCCCCGGGAACGAGATGTAATACCAATGTTCAAATTGCCGCTGAGATTGCCAATGCTTACCGATTGCCGATCCTGATTCTTCCACAGACAGCAGTACCCGCACTCACGCCAGCTCCCTCCGTTTGGTTTAATGGACAAAACATAGCGGCAAGCGGTGGCGCTCACAACGGTATGGTGAGTTATCAAATTATTGCTGACATCTTGGAGCTTGAGGGAACAACTAAGCAAAAG
>CAZUUI010000062.1:1995-2801 GCA_964622955.1 uncultured Chitinophagaceae bacterium
GTGAGACCTGAATTCGATAAGTTCAAATCAACCATTAAGACGGGAAAATAATAATGAAAAAAATATTAGTTACCTTAGCTTTGACATCATTCATGGCGGTCCCAGCGATGGCTGATAACAAAGCCATTGCGGTTGACGAGATGGTAGGCTATCTAGAGTTTGTTGATTATGGTGGCGCCACAATATTTCCCGAGCAAATTCCTGCTGAAGAATATAAAAAGATGATGGTGATTGATGCTAGAGATAAAGCACAGTTTGATAAGAGCCACATTCCGGGAGCTATCAATATTGAATGGCGCCAAGTGTTAGCTCAAAAAGACAAAATTCCTAAAAATAAACCAGTCTTAATCTACTGTAATACTGGCAGTCTTTCAGCGCAGGCGGGCTTTGCTTTGAGAGTTGCTGGTTATGAAAATCTTCGTATTCTTCAAGGTGGTTATGAAGAGTGGAAGAGCAAGGGTGGTATGGACGCCTACAAGAAAGCCGTAAACAAGCAACCAAAGCACTAGGATGGATAAAAAAGAGCATTGGGAAAAAGTCTATGGTACTAAGGCGCCTGACTCTGTAAGCTGGTACGCTCCCCATCTTCAAACTTCACTAAATTTAATTCATCAGGCCACATCTCACAAAGATTCAGCCATTATTGATATTGGTGGGGGTGAAGCAACTTTGGTTGATGACCTTATTTCCGAAGCTACAAAGATATAAGTGTGCTGGATATCTCGCAAAAAGCAATTGATGTCGCTAGAGATCGAATTGGAAAACCAGCTGATAAAGTTCATTGGTATTGCGCTGACATTACCCAG
>CAZUUI010000062.1:2860-3752 GCA_964622955.1 uncultured Chitinophagaceae bacterium
ATGGCGGTTATGTGATTATGTCTACCTTTGGCCCTGAGGGCCCTGAGAAATGTAGTGGTTTAGAAGTTGTTCGCTATGACTCACAAAATCTCCACGGACAGTTTGGCAAGTCATTCAAATTAATTAACAGCTCAACAGAGCTTCATAAAACCCCAATGGGTACTACACAGCAGATTTTGGATTGTTTTTGTAAGATGGAGTAGAGTCAGACATCCTCAGCCCTGGTCGATTCCGCCCCGAGCCACCAAAATAGAAAAAGCTTTTTGCTTTATTCGTGACTGACATTTTTTAGAACAAACCAAAGTTTATAAATGACTTGCAAAGTAACTATAAAAGAACCACACCCTAGCCCAAGTAAAATATTTTTCCATGATAGCCCTAAGTCGCCTACAAATAAAATGGCTAGCGAATATATGAAAAGAACAAAGTAAATCGTGGCGGCAAGCGTAAGATGGTCAATTAAGTCCTTATAGTGGCCTTGATAAATCATATTTTTAATTAAATTTTTATCTGAAATACTTGCAAGTATTGCCAAGGCTGTAAGCATAAAACCCATCATAGTTGCACTTATTTGAGCAATTGTAGAGAGGGTGGAAAGAAGGTCTCCAGATAGGGGGAAAGAAGGAAGCTCTTTTAAGCTTGCAAAAAAATAACCGCCAAATATTGAAAGAATTGGAAAGAAGATTCTAAGCATCATTTAGCGAAAGCTTCCTTTCAGGTCTGGTTTTTGATCTTCAAATGCCAAATTTAATTCATTAAATATATCTCTGGCATTTGGATAGTGTCCATTTAATGAAACGCTAACCCGTTTTGAAATACGATCTAGAAAAATATCTACAGGCTCATCATCTCCTTCAAGCTTTACCTTTAGACTTTCAGTAGAATCATCGCC
>CAZUUI010000062.1:3762-4134 GCA_964622955.1 uncultured Chitinophagaceae bacterium
ATCGCCAGATAGTTTTTGTATAAGGTTCTTTACTTTCTCAGAAAGCTGTTCTCTTCCTGCTGATATTTTGTATTTAATGGAAGATCCGCCGACACTGTTCATTAGGTCGAAGGCGGCTTGATTGTATTGGGGGATTCGAGAAACTTTATCTTTAGTCGTAGCCACTTTTACTTCGTAGTATTTAACCGTGCCATTGAGTACTTTATTCAAACTTGAAGTCCCTGTAACAATAAGCATTGAAACATATTGATTCAATAGCTGACTTAGATAAGTTTCAAACTTCCCGATAAAGCCTACAACGGGGTTAACCTGCCAAATTAAGATATCTACTCTAGATTTATAAATGAAATGTACTTTTTCGATTAAGAGATC
>CAZUUI010000062.1:4144-9767 GCA_964622955.1 uncultured Chitinophagaceae bacterium
GAGATCATCAGGCGAAAGAGCCAATTTATTTTCAAAATCATTCTTATCAATTACATTCGGCGCATCATTTCTTAATCTTCCAAAAATTCCCCTCCACTCTCCCTTTGCAATATCAATGGTTAAATCACGAATTTGAAATTTTTCAGAATCAATGATTTGTATGGGAAGATGATTAAGCTTAGACAACGAGTTGTTAATATCCGCTTGCCCATCTCTTAAACAATATCCTTTGTTTCCAATTTGAGTTGTGTAATAAAGTACCTTAAATGATTTTGTTGCCATAATGAATGCTTATATCTCTTATATTTTTGGATTTTGATGATGACAGGTTTTATGGGTCATGCCAATCTGTTACATTAAATATAACTAATTTTTAATCGCCAGCAATAAAGAGGTCATATGAAAACCCATATAAATACACTGGGAATTATTTTTGCTGTACTAGGATCGTATTTGGTTTGGAGATATCTGACTGAATTAAATTGGGCAGATAGAGAGGCTTTCTTAAGGGGTGAAGGTGTAATGATAATTCCTTCGCCAACAGCTGAGGATGTTAAAAAATTTAAATGCCAATTGAGGTTATCTAAATTAGGATTGTTGCTGATAATTCTTGGCGGAGGGGTTCAGGTTCTCAGCAATTACTTGCCGGAATGATTGACTATAGCCAAAGCAATCTTGCTGATCATAATCAAAGTCTATTCATGATTGTCTATCACCGACCCAATTGCTTTCATAGAGAATTTCAAGAGGATTAAATAACCTGGGAAGACTTAAAAAAAGGGGATATATTTGAAAACAGAAGATAAATTTCCACATAACGTAGTGTTATCAAAAATGCGGTCTTGGTTTACTGCATGCTTTGTAGTTACACTCATAGTGTTCATTACAAGTTGGTATCAATTTGATGCGCTGACTGCGTTGATGATTGTTGGTATATTTTTATTCGTTTTACTAGGTTTTGCGGTTTTGCTCTATGCTTCTGCTGTTTATACTTGGCATAGAACACCTACAGGTGAACAGAGATATGTTCATGATTCGGTAAAAGCTAAGCGTAACGAGAAAATTGAAAATACGATTAAAAGTTGGTATGTGCGCTATCCTGTTGCGGTTCTTATTGGTTTTAGCGCTTTTTGGTTAGCTCAACGGGCTAACAGTACATTTGATTGGCTTGGAGTAGCTGCCATGATCATTTGGGTGATTGTTGCCGCCTACGAAGTTGCTATATTGTTGGTTTTCATCGGCATCATAGCAATGCTCTGGTCAATCATAGTTGGATTAACAGTGCAAGGTGCAATTATTTTTGGTGCGGTAATAATTGCTTATGCGATACACAGCGCATTGAGACGCAGCGATCGAGAATAACAGCTCGCATATCATGTTCGTTGTTCTTTCTATTTTCTTGTAGTGAGCTCAGCGCAGGCCCAAAATAGTATTCGTATTAACTGCAATTTCATGCCTGATGTCAAGACTCCACCCATATAGTTGGCGCCATATTCGAAATAAACTTTCAAGCAAATAGTATTGTTATGAATGGCCATAACACAATAATGGGTGAGATAAATACAACGTTATAGCAAATCAGAAACACATCTAAAAACATCTTCAAGGCGAAATCTCTTAGTCAATCAATCAAGTCCGAGGATAGAGCGATATAAAGGTACAGTTGAGACTCAACCAGATGGATTTAAGGGCGCCTGAGCTCAAATCACTAAAAAATTCTAAAGCTAAGGTTGAATCAATATGAATGCGAGCTGATTAAATTTTCAACGCAGAGTTCCACATGAGACAGTTAATTTTTTACCTAATGTAATACATAAAAAATTTGCGTCGTAAACAACCCCATTGACGTGTGGCTTTTCTTTGAACATTACAACTGTATTTGTTGTGGATGGCTTTGAAACGATGTGAGTTTGACCACCATATGTGGTTGTGTTAGCAGTACCGTAAACATACCCACCACTGCCATATGCACTTGCTGTTGTAGTAGATGTTGTTGGAGTTGTATAGGTTGAATACTCATTTGCCGAATTGGATGACGCCAATATAAAAAACCTGTAACCATTTTGCGTTGTCAAGTCTGCGCTTCTCAGAAGAGTCATTTCCTCTGCACGATTCCTTCCCGTGTATCCATTACCAGCAAAGTGGACCTTCCAAACATTTTCAGCGAGCTGAATCTCATCAAATCCTCCACTGAACCCCATTTTTTGATATGAAGTAGCGCAACCCATAAGAATTATGCCCGTTAAAAAAGGTGTTATTTTATGAATGACTTGCATAGCCCACCCCTATAAATTATGTTATCTATAAATAATATCCTAAAGACGTACTTTGCAAACAATCTTCTATCTCTTACATACTCCGCCATCTAGTCAATAGAGATGAGTCTTTCAGGGCATTTTCACTAATCATTCCCTAACAAATTCCCTGAGCAAGATAAGGGTTAGGTGTTTTAATGTGGGGGTATGATTAAGGCGCAACACCGCAACACCCCCCCACGGGACCCAGAGAAGTACACCATGGGGGGTATGAGGACTCCAGTTATACCTTTACGCAGGCACGTCTGACTCATGTTGCGGCGTTGCCCCTATGCCAAGGTACCTTTCAAAAGCATCCTCAAAGTCTGCTCTGTAATAGCCCTTGTGTATCCTGCCTTCAAACCTAATATCAACAGGACCAATACCGTATCGCTTGAGTAGTCTAGCCAAGTCAATCTCAATCATGGGCCGTCCCTTACGAAGATCTCCCCATGGTTTGGTTGCATCTAAAGTGAGATCTCTAACCAGCTCATTGGATTTGATACGATCAACGCCTTTGTCTCGAAAGATCAGCTCAATATCGGCCAAAAGCATTTCAGCTAGATTTGTCTCATCATGAAGATTTTTAGGGCTTAGACTAACTGCAGCCTGGTTAGCCAAGTTAACCCAATCAGATCCACATACATGAGCAATCTGGAGTAGCGGTTCCCAGTTATCCTGCTGGCGATCATCAAGCTCGCTGGGTAGATCTGGAACCACCTTACCAATCTGCTCTCGGTTATCCAAACAGAACCGTAATATGCGACGTTTAAGGTTCATTAGACCTTCTGAATGTTGGCGCAGGTAACCATTTAACCTCTCCACCTTCTCGCTCGACTTCTTACGTTTCATTGGTATACAGATACATCTCGAGAACAACGTATCTGGCATATCGCCGATACCGAAGATGGCCTTAGCGCTCCATGTGCTGAACCTGATTGGATCCTGGTAGTTAACTCCACCTTGGCGAATGACATGACCCTCAGGCTTATATCCACTATTTAAGATACCTATAAGCTCGGTTTTTCCCGCTAGGAAGGTGTCGGCTTCGTCGATCAACAGAGTAGGCTGCTCAAGCTCTATATAGCGGTAGAGTGCAGCCTGGCTAATGTTGTCCACAAGAACAGGTCTGGGCGCCAATGTAGATAACAGCGTCTTTACTGTACTCTTGCCACACTGTCTATCTGGAGAGTTAACGAGCAGTATGGGTGATGTATTAATCACCTGATCAGCATCAGCTGGTTCTATGAGGTATGTGTGTATCAACCACAGAGCCATTGCGAAATCTGCGTGCTGAGGTAATACAACTACGGAACATAGATGGCTGCTGATGTCTGAGATTAAAGTCGAGCCATCCACATAATCATCCCATGGTTCAAAGTCAAAGCGGTCTAAGTTCATTGAAGACCTCCTTGACTCTGATTGCCTGAATGTTTATCTAACATCCACTGTGTGACGTCTGTATCTAACCAGACTCGTTTGTTAGGTGACAAACGTACTGCTTTAGGAAACTTACCTTCAGCTTCCCATAGTAATACTGTTGTCTTACCTAAACAAACTCTTGATGCTACTTCTTTAAGATTTATAAAGTGAGGAATTTCACTCTTCATTTGTTACTCCTTATAATCAAAAAAAATCACAAAAACGACATGTCTTTGCTTGATGATTAGTTTGATTTAGGAGGCTTGTTAGTTCCAGCCCGATTCGGTAGCGTTGTAGAGAAAAAATTTTTACATTGTTTCTCTGTGCTTTTCCCAGACTTTTTTCTTGAAAATCTTGAATTGCGTATCATCAGAAACCCATGTCTGTGATTTCCATGTCTTCCGTAAGGCAGTATTCCATCGCTCGACCGTTGCCTCTTCAAGATGAGCTAGCGGCAAGTCCATTTTTTGTAACTTATACAAAATATGAGCAGTAATTTTTTGCTTGTCACGCTTTCTCTGCCAAAAGTATTTAATTACTGTATTTGCAGCTTTTCTATCTTCCGCATTTGAATTTTTGTTACCAATTGCTCGTGATTCGTAAATGGTATTAAGCTCATCATTGATGGCACCCTTCCTTTTTTTCTTGGTCTGATATGCATCCCATAAGTCATCGTAGGCTTTATTTTTTTCCTCATGGGTCTCGAGCTGACTGAATAAATATGGGGATAGTGGATTTTTATTCATGCTGCAATCCTTTCAAAGTTAACTACATTATCCGTGTATGGAGTTGAACAGTAACGCTCCCAATCTTCCATCAGCCGGCGCCTTCTCGCCATTAAATTACCACGACGATAGGATGCCTCGACAGAGCTGGCAATCTTATGGGCTAAAGCCATCTCTGCCACATCCCCGGGGTGCTCTGTTTCTTCCGCCACCCAATCCCTAAAGGTCGATCTAAAACCATGAACCGTAAAGCCAGGAGCTAAACCCTCTAGGAGCTTTGACATGGCTGCATTTGACATTGGTTTACCACCTCGATGGAAGATGTGCTCCCTCTCACCATAGATGGATTTGACTAACGCCAGTATCTCAAGGCATCGTTTGGTTAAAGGAACTCTGTGCTCAACCTTAGCCTTCATCCTGCTGGCTGGAATAATCCATACATCGCCATCAATCTCACACCATTTGGCGAATAAGACTTCCCCTGTTCGAGTGGCAGTCAATATCAGAAACTCAAGCGCCAAAGCTGAGATGCACACCTTCTTGTGTAAATCTACCAGAAACGAATTTACCTGTCGGTAGGGTAAGGCGGGATGGTGCTCGACTTTCTTGAGACTCTTAGTGGCTGGAAGAATATGTTCCAGGTAGCCCCTCCACTGCGCAGGATTATGACCAGATCGAAGTCCAAGAACAGTTGATGAACCCAGAATCTTTTCAATGCGCCCCCTGACTCGACTGGCAGTCTCTGTTTTATCGACCCAAATTGGTTTGAGGATTTGCAGGATATGCTCAAGCGTAATCTCATCCACTGGCATTTGACCGATAAATGGATAAACATAATCCCTCAGTGTGTTACTCCATTGGCTTATATGTTTTTCATTCTTCCACTTGGGAGAGTGGGTCTTGATGTAGTCTTCAGCAACTTGTCTGAATACAGGTCTAGCCTTAATCTGTTCAGTAGGATCAGTCTTGGTAGGTAGTATGCCTCGCTTGATCTCAGCCCTTAGCTTTACAGTTAAGTCTCTTGCCTCAGATAGGCCAAGATCTGGAAATGATCCTAAACACTTTTCACCAGGCTTCTTGTTGTAGGTGTATCTGAATATCCAATACTTGCGGCCACTATGCTTTACATAGAGGTGTAAGTTACCGATTGAATCAAAGTATCGACCAGAAGGCAGGTCTTTA
>CAZUUI010000063.1:0-9682 GCA_964622955.1 uncultured Chitinophagaceae bacterium
ATACAAAAACCTGCGGGCCCTATATCTTTTATTGAAAATGCATATCCTAGAATTATTCAAGGAAAAAACGCACAATCTCAAATTGAACCTAGGCATAGCGAAACCCAAATGGTATGGCCAATTGATTTAAATAATGACGGATTAATTGATGTAGCATTGTCTGATGAAAATTGCAAAAATTCAAGTTTAGGTATTAATATTGGTACGAAAGATTCGGCTTATATCAAGAACTACGATACTTTTTTTCCTAGCTACAACGCACCCATATTTAAATTTCAGCCAATAGGTTTTTGGTTAGATATAAATAATGATACCAAAAAAGACATTTTAGTTACGTCGTCTTTGGGAAGAGATAATGCAGCTATTTCTTTGGATCAAAAAGTATATAATGATGATGTTGAGGTATTGGACTTATATATAAATAAAGGAGTTAGAAAAGCAGATGTTATTACACCAAAATCAGATAGTTTTTTTAAAAATTCAACACCATTCTTGTCCCCTTCCCTAATGGATATAGGCACGGGAGCATTTCCTCTTTTTTATGATTATAATTTGGATGGCAAAATGGATTTACTGATTTCAAATTATTACAAACGTGATTCTTTAGATTTTGCGAATATAAGTTTATTCAAAAATATAGGTAAATCCGATAGTCCTTCATACGTTTTGATTACAGATGATTATTTGGGTTTTAAGTCAAAAGGACGCAATGAAATAAGAATGACAGCTGGTGATTTGAATGGAGATGGGCTTCAAGATATTGTACTTACTTCAAGATTTTGGAAGACTACAGGCTTGGATACGACTATTTATGAGTATTTTATCAAAGGAAATGATTCCTCACTAGTAGGAACCACCACAAAATTTTCGCTTCCTGTGAGTAAACGAACCGACAATTATTCAAGAGACAATATGGCCGTGCCATGTTTATACGACATTGATAAAGATGGAAAATCTGATTTAATAATTGGAAAACAATACAGCGTTTTTGCATACAAAAATATAGGCACATTATCTCAGCCTCAGTTTGAATTAACCAATGATACTTTTATACAATTAAGGGATATTGATAATAGAAGTTATCGTTTTGATACAAGCTTTAACGGAATCGTTAGTTTAGTCTATAATTATGCAGGCTCATTTAATCCTGTAGTGGCTAGAGATACTCAAAAAAACAACCCTAAATTATTCTTGGGTTATAACGGAAGAAATTTGGAAGAATATTCATTTTTAGCCCCCAAAATTATATCCATTGACTTATCGAATGCTCAAGATTTTAAAACTATCAAATTCATAAATAAAAATATATGGAATACACCTATAGGTGAAAATTTTTCCTTCGACATCAAAGATATCAATAAGGACAGTATGGCTGAAATTTGCATTGGTACCTTTGCAGGAGGCATTCAAATGTATACATTTAAAAGTACTTCTGATACGATCAAACCTCCTAGTTCTATAATAGCTACTGAGAATGACAAGATTAAAACTCAAGCGTTCCCTAATCCATTTGAACACAAAATCAATTTAAAATTGATACAAAATAAAAAGCATTCTATTTCCGTTTACAATGCTTTGGGAATGGAAATTGGTATTTTCACTACAAAATCTCCTGAATATGAGATAGATGGTAGTACATGGGCCGATGGATTTTATTTGATAAAAATAGAAAACGATAGCTTGGAAAAAGAAGTAATTAAAATGATAAAAAAGACACAATAAGACAGTAAGTTGTTTTATGTTAATAATTTAGAATTAGAATTAATATAGTTTTTATAAATTTGCGAATTAGTTTAAAATAAAAAATGGAGAATCAATTATTTAGAGTTTTACATGCATACAATGCCCAAAATCAAGATGCATTAGCATTGGTAAATGTATTGGTGTATAGAAATAGTTTGGTATTGATAGGATACAAAGAAGAAGGACAACCCTTGAGTTCATTTATTCACTATCAATTCAATGAAATAGGAATAGAAGACATATATTCTGTCCAAATTCAAATGATTATGGATTATATCCCCGAAGCATTCCAAAAAGCTATCAAAAAGAATATCTACCATGCAGAACCTACTTATGTTTTGATTCCAAGAGAAGAAATGTATGAAGTAAATGGCTACCAAATGTATTCAGACCTACATTCAAAAGGCTCTGAAAAAGTTTTGACAGACGAGTTTGCTTCGGTAGACATAAAAGAATATTACAATTATCCATACCGAGTTTACAACGATTTGGACAATGCTTTTGAAAATGCTACGTTCTTTTCATACCATCAGAACGTATTTAGACATCTAAAACACAAATCCTCCGAAGGTGCAATGGCTTATGTGTCTATCAAATCAAACTATATCGAAATTATTGGTTTTAATGAAGGAAAATTGACTTTCTGCAATACATTTGAATATAAAAATAAAGCCGATATTTTATATTTTATACAAGCGGTGCTTCAGGATTTGAATATTGGATTGGATTCAAGCGATATTTATATCACTACCATTCGCAAGGAAGAACAAGAGGATATTTTCAGCACATTGAAACATTATTTCCCTAATTTTAACGAAAAAGTAACGGCTACATTTGGAATTCAACCCGAATTTTGGAACACGTATGCCGATGCATTTTTGAGTCACTAAAAACTACATATTCATGAGAATAATTGGTGGGATTCATAAAGGATACAATCTCAAACAGCCCAAACTTGACCCTACTAGACCTACTACAGATATAGCCAAGGAAGCTCTTTTTAGCATTATTGACAATTATTTCAATTTTGACAATATCCGATTTCTAGACCTATTTGGAGGCACTGGAAGTATTAGCTATGAATTTGCCTCGAGAGGATGCACAGATATTACAACGGTAGAATTATTTCCAAAAGCCGTAAATTTCATCAAAGAAACTTCTACAAAACTAAAATTTGAAGGACATAAAATTTTGCACATGGATGTTTTTCAATTCATTGAAAACACCAATGAGTCTTTTGATGTAATATTTGCAGGGCCTCCCTACAAAATGCCTTTTTTAGATACATTGCCCGATTTGGTGATTCAAAAAGGCTTAATAGAAGGCGAAGGCTGGTTCATTCTAGAACACGACCCTAAATACAATTTTGACAATCATCCCAATCTTTGGCGAAGAAAAAATTATGGTCAAACCAATTTCAGTATTTTCACAAATGAAATTCATAACGACTGATGCAAAACGAAAAAACCATAATTGTAACAGGAGCGAGTCGTGGCATTGGCAAAGCCATTGTAGAAAAATATGCGCACGCGGGCTGGCAAGTAGTTTTTTGCAGCAAAAATGAGGCTTCGGTTGCTAAAACATTGCGTGAATTAACCGAAAAATATCCCAATACAAAAATAGATGGACAAGTATGCGATATGAGCCAAAAAACTGAAGTTTTGGCTTTTGCTACATATTGCTCCACGAATTATACAAACATTCTAATCTTGGTAAATAACGCAGGCGTATATATTCCAGGAGAAATCTCATCGGGAAATTATGATGATAATTTGGAAGAATTAATGCAAATAAACTTATACAGTGCTTATTGGATGGGGAAAATTTTGATTCCTTATTTGGAGACAAAAAAGAATGGCTATATAGTCAATATTTCGTCCATAGCTGGCATTCAAGCCTATCCAAATGGCGGTTCGTATGCGGTTACTAAATTTGCGTTGACAGGATATACAAAAACGATAAGAGAAGAACTCAAAACAAAGAATATCAAAGTAATAGGAATTTATCCTGGAGCCACCTATACCGATTCTTGGTCTAGCTCCAATTTGCCCGCAGAACGTTTTGTAGCCCCACAAGATGTTGCAGATATAATTTACCAATCCACCAAGCTTTCCAACAGTGCCGTGATAGAAGACATTGTTATTAGACCACAGCTTGGAGACATCTAAATAAGCGTATGAATCTCATTGTAGAAATTGGAAATACCCGATTAAAAGTATTGGTTTTTGAAAAAGATACTATCCGTTTCGAGAAAAAAATAGCGTTGGAGACAGGCGATTTTTCTATTGAAGAATTAAAATCATTTGATGTCAAAAAAGCAATTCTTTCAGGCAGTGGCGATATGAATCATAAATGGATTTTGGAGTTAAAAACACAATTTCCTTTTATACAATTATTTAACAAATCATCTATCACATCCATACAATACAAATACCAAACGCCTGAGACACTTGGCAATGACAGAGTATTAAATGGATACGCCGCCAGTAAAATATTTCCAAAACAGTCCAATTTAATTATAGACTGCGGCACTTGTCTTACCTTTTCATTTATAGATTCCGAAAATGTATTTTGGGGCGGCTCTATTTCCCCGGGATTGAAAATGAGAGCTATTTCTATGCACAAATACACTCAAAAACTTCCTTTTGTAGACACAAAAGAAGATTTTTTTTCTGTAATGGGTTCTAATACTGAAGAAAGTCTCAAATCGGGGCTATATATAGGATTGCAGGCAGAAATAGAATATCGAATTGCCTATTTTTTAGAAAAATTTAATGAAATAAATATCATTTTGACGGGTGGCGATGCACATTTTTTTGAGAATAGATTAAAAAATAAGATATTTGCAGATTCAAATTTAACCTTTAAAGGACTTAACTATATATTAAATGAAGTGGAATAAAGAAAAACTAGGTGCAATTTGCATCCTTTTTTTATTAAATATTACGAATATAAACGCACAAGTGAATTCAATTTTTTCAATGGATGGAAAAGGACGAATGGGACAAAATGTTTTCTCCTCCAACAGACTTATGGGCGATATGGCGGCTTCCTATTCTAGTCACTTAAATATCAATGCACTCAATCCTGCTTCTTATAACAATGCCAGCCTAACGTTAATCGACTTTGGTTTTAAGGGCGAAAATGGGTCAGTAACTTATAATGATAGTACAAAAAAGTCAGGAGGATTAGGGCCTTCGCATTTGGCTTTTTTATTTCCATTAAAAATGAATAAATGGGGACTAAGTTTTGGAATGAGCAATAGTAGTCAAGTCAATTATAGCTTTTACAACACTTCAAATGACGCTACTTTTGGAAAAGTTGGAAATAACAATTCTGCTGAAGGAAATTTATACAAAACCTATATTGGTACTGGGTTCAAAATCAAAGATTTTAGCTTTGGTGCAAATATTGGACTAGAGTTTGGAAATAAAAAAGCAATTAATGACTATACATTTGTAGACTCTTTATTTTTGCCAAAAATTAGAAATAGAATTAGCACATCCAATACTAATTTTTACTATAATTTAGGTGTATTATACACTAAGGATTTAAATAAAAAAAATACAATTCAAATAGGGGCTTTTTATCTTTCTGATTTTTCAAATTCAACATCAGACCAAATAGTTCGAGAGGCTATAACTGTTATATCAAGTTCTACTTCAAAAAGTAGAATTATCCAAGACACTTCAATTTCATATAGTGCGCCTCGTTTTAGTCAATTTGGATTAGGAATTAGCTATATTTTGAATAAATCTACCACTTTTGCTTTTGAATATCAAATGCGTGATTTTTCAAACTTTACTACCTATTATCAGGACGCATATTTGAACAAAGCTTGGAGTTTGCATACAGGTGTTGAAATTAGACCTTTTCAAAATCCAAATGTAAATATACGTAAATATTTTAACAGAGTAGTATATCGAGGTGGCGTTGTATTAGGCAAAAGCGAGTTTAACATACCTGGAAGTATTAATGAACTAAAAATCACAACAGGTGTTAGCCTTCCTGTGTTGAGTAGAACCTTATCCTATATTACATTAGGTGCCGAATATCATCAAATAGGATTTGATACAAAAGCACAATCCGAATCTTATTTCAAATTTATAGCTCAAATTACCTTTGGAGACCGTTGGTTTGTACGTCCAAAATTTGATTAATCCAAAAATTTTGCTGCGAATTGAAAATACGTTTATTCCTTTTGGCTTTAACTATGGTTTATGCTTGTAAATCAGACCTAAGCAATACCAAAAAAGAAAAAAACGACTTGCCTCCCAATATCGAAATTGCCAAAAACATAGAAGTCTATTACTCCGAAAATGCCATTAAAAGTGCCATACTCACAGCCCCTGTAATGATGCGCGAACAAGATTCGGTGAATAAAACGACCTTTCCCAATGGCATTAAACTGGATATGTTCAATCCCGATGGTTCATTGGGCAGTACACTCACTTCCAAATATGGCGAAATGGATCATTTGACCAATCAAATGATAGCAAAAGACAGCGTAGTAGTAAATAGTACCAATGGACAGAGCTTGAGATGCAAAGATCTAGTATGGAAGCAAAATGAACGAATGCTTACCACGTATGGAAAAGTAGCCCTTCAAACACCTACCGAAATCATCTATGGCGATACATTAATTGCCGATGAAAATTTAAAAATATATCGAATTAAAAAAGTAACGGGAATCGCGCAGGTGAAGAAATAATAACATATTCGATATACAAATGAACTACAGAAAATTACAGCCTAATGAAAGCTCAATATATAGAGCAATTCGATTGGAAAGTTTAAAGGCTTTTCCCGAGTCATTTTGCACGAAGTATGATGAAGCTATACAAATTGAAAAATTCAGATTTGAGTATGATATAGAACATCAAGAGCAAGAAAGATTTGTAATTGGAGCTTTTGACCAAGAGAATTTGATAGGAATTTGTGCATTTGCGAAAGGAGAAAATAGTGTCGGCGATATTTATCAAATGTATGTAAAAAAAGAATACCAAAACAGCGGAATTGGGTTTCAATTACTTCATAAAACAATCTTTGAGGCTCAACAATTACATCCTAAACTAACAATACAACTAGAAGTAACAAAAGGCAACCATAATGCATATAACTTATACAAAAAAGTGGGATTTATTGAGGTAGCAAACAATGAAGATAAAGAAGAAATTAAAATGATACTCAAATAATACCGTTCATACAGTCATAATAAGTTTTTACAGACAACTCAGACTAATGACATTTTTCGAAACATTATCAAATTTATTGATTCAAAAAAGTAACGGGTATAGCGCAGGTGAAGAAATAAACACTATATTAAATCCAATTAGTTCAAAATCTTTATATTTGCATTCTTTTGAAATAAATAAAATAAAAATATAATGGCAAAAGCAACTAAAAAAGAAAATACTTCAATAAATATCCCTTTATTGGCAAAAATATGTGAAACACCAGGTGTTTCTGGATTTGAACAAAAAATTAGAGAAGTAATTTTGAAAGAAATTCAAGGATTGGCGGATGAAATTACCGTTGACCCTCTTGGCAATATTTTAGCTATCAAAAAAGGAACCGATAGTACCAAAAAAGTAATGGTTCCTGCCCACATGGATGAGATAGGATTTATTGTTACACACGTTGATACTGATGGTTTTCTTCGTTTTCACACATTGGGTGGATTTGACCCTAAAACGTTGACGGCACAAAGAGTATTGGTACATACAAAAACCAAAACGTTGGTGGGCGTAATGGGCAGCAAACCTATTCACGTAATGACCCCAGAAGAAAGAACAAAAGTTCCAAAAACTACCGATTATTTCATTGATTTGGGAATGAAAAAAGAAGATGTTGATAAATTGGTACAAGTAGGCGACCCAATTACAAGAGAGCGTACTTTAGTTGAAATGGGCGATTGTGTTAATTGCAAATCTATGGACAATAGAGTTTCGGTTTATATCCTTATCGAAGCATTGAAAGAACTGAAAGGAAAGAAAATTCCGTATGACTTGTGTGCTGTATTTTCAGTACAAGAAGAAGTAGGATTGAGAGGTGCTACTACAGCAGCGCATTATTTAGACCCCGATTTTGGAATTTGTCTTGACACTACGATTGCTTTTGATGTACCAGGAAGTGCTGCAGACAACAAAATCACTAAATTAGGCGACGGAACCGCTATCAAAATTATGGATGGATCTGTAATCTGCGACTATAGAATGGTAGATTTTATGAAAGAAGTAGCTACAAAAAATAAAATTAAATACCAATTAGAAATATTGACGGCAGGTGGAACGGACACAGGCGCTATCCAAAAAATGGCAAAAAGTGGTTCTATCGTGGGTGCGGTTTCAATTCCTACAAGACATATTCATCAAGTAATAGAAATGTGTAACAAAGAAGATATTAGACTTTCTATTGATTTATTGTGTCGTTGTGTAGAGAGCTTGGACAAATTCGATTGGAGCTTCAAATAAGCTTTTCTATTTTTTATATTGTAAATAAATTTTTCGGATGGATTATGAATTGATAGATTGTGGTGACGGCTACAAAGTAGAGCGTTTTGGGAAATACGTTCTGGCTAGACCCGAACCTCAAGCGTTATGGCATTTGTCTAAGCCCCTTGAATATTGGGCGGAGCAAGCCGATGCTTTTTTTGAACGAAAAAAAGGCGAAATCATATCCAACAAAGAAGATAGCGGATCGTGGACAAAAAAAGAATCTATGCCCAATAGTTGGACGATGTCTTGTGGCAAATTTGGCAAAACCGAGCTAAAAGCCAAGCTGGCATTGACTTCTTTCAAACACGTAGGTATCTTCCCCGAACAGTTTCCAAATTGGCAGTTTATACACGAAAATGTAACGAAAAACGACTACGCATTTCCTATGCTCAATCTATTTGCCTATACGGGAATGGCGAGCCTTGCTGGTGCAGCTGCAGGAAGTCAAGTGGTGCACGTAGATAGCGTAAAACAAGTCATAAATTGGTCCAATGAAAATAGAATGCTCTCCAATATAGCCCCTTCTATTTCCTGGATAGTAGAAGATGCGCTCAAATACATCAAAAGAGAAATCAATAGAAATAAGAAATATTCGGCTATTATCCTAGACCCGCCAGCTTATGGCAGAGGCGCCAACGGCGAAAAATGGATTCTGGAAAAAGAACTCTTCGATTTGCTCCTATTGTGCAAGAAGCTCTTGGATGACAAAAACTCGTTTCTTATCATCAATTTGTACTCTATGAATATTTCGCCCGTATTATTGGAAAATATCCTACGGGAAGCCAATTTATGGTCCGAAAAATCATACGTTTTTGAACAAACCATTCCCTACCAAAAAGACCGAAAACTACCATTTGGCATTTGTGGAAGGGTGATTTTTTAAGTAAAAAGCTCCTTTTGTTAAATACTTTTAAATTCAAAACATTTTGTTTTCTATCTAATATTTTTGTTTAAATTTGCGTGGATAAAACAAGATGTATATATTTTTTTAAATGATAGACAAAAAAACACTTTCAGAACGCGATATTTGTTCAAAATTCATTACCCCGGCAATTCAAAATGCAGGCTGGAACATACAAACTCAAGTTCTTGAGGAAGTGAGTTTTACCGATGGTAAGATTTACGTTCGTGGTAAAATGACTGCTAGAGGTGAGCGCAAAAGAGCCGACTATTTATTGTACTACCAAGACAATCCTATTGCCATAATTGAGGCAAAAGACAACAAACATTCAGTTCGTGCAGGAATTCAACAAGCCTTGAATTATGCGAGAATTTTAGATATACCTAGTGTATTTAGTAGCAACGGTGATGGATTTGTATATCACGACAGAACCGCTTCCGACGCTTCTATTGAGACGGATTTAGCTCTAGAAGATTTCCCTTCACCGGAACAATTATGGTTAAAATACAAGCAATATAAAGGGATTGTAACTGCTGATGGT
>CAZUUI010000064.1:0-9595 GCA_964622955.1 uncultured Chitinophagaceae bacterium
TGTGCTGCAAGGCGAGCAGCATTTGCCGAGTCACTAAGATTCTGTACAGTATTCATTGCAGGAGTTGGGTTAGAGGCAATATCCTCTAAGTTTCCAAGAGTATTAAGATACTCATCGTAAGACATTCTATCTTCTTGTGGAAGTTGCTGTTGAAATCTATTCCACTGACTTCTTGTCATTGCCATTATGCTAGTCCCCAATCACGAAGCACCTTGATGGATAAATCATCGATAGCCTGACGGCCGTTGTCAGTCTCTGGCCATTCAGACATAGACTTCACAGTTCTATTAATCATCCACTGTGGCATCTTCTCTGGCTTGCCAGTTGTTGGATTAACATAGTTAACAATCTTTGCAACACGAGGGTCATTAAATGATAATGTGTCAGGGTCAATCTCAAGTAGAGATGCAATAGTCTGTGTTACGTTTGATGCCTGAGCTGCAAGTGAGACATTCTTCATAATACCTTCAGCGTATGCTGGGTATGCACTAGCAGATAGTTCCTTGATGTTCTGCTGAATATCGTCAAGAGTAGTATCGCCAGTAAAGATTTGCTGTGACTTAGTATCCCACCATGCCTTATTGAGCAATGTGTCAACGCCATATGCGCGAGCGTAACTCTGCAGTTCAGAGATAGAACCTAGTGTTGAACCACCAATACCTTTAACTTCACCAGACTTAATGATGATAGCATCGACCTGGTCTTCAGACATACCATTCTCGTATGCGAATTCAACCTGCTTCTTAACACCATCAGTGAACTGAATACCAGCAGCGACTAAGCGCTTCTTAGCAGTAGTCAGGTACGCATCTAGTTCTTTAGCGTATGCGATTGGCTGAGCCTTGGCTGCCGTCTTACGCTGACGAGCAAGAGCATTATTGTTTCTGTAGAAATCACTCTCAAGAACCTTGGTACGGAATAGCGTTATGTTGTTGCCAAGGTAAGCATTCCATGCCTCCTGAAGCTTAGCATCTGTATCCTTGAGGGCAAGAATCATTGCGATTTCATCGCTTAGATTTGTGGAGTTAAATGCCTCACCTGGTGCTAGAGTCTTATCAGTTAATGCTGGATTAATAGGGTCTAGCGTTTCGACGCGTGCTTGGTTTGCTGAATCTGCTGCTGCCATTAGATGCCACCTGCCATAATGCTCTTGAAGTCATTTACAAAGTTTAGTCCCATGGTGAGTTCATACTGCTGAGGGTTTTCTTTCTTAAGTTTTTCCTTCGCCTTAGCAGTCATGTCAGCCTCGGTTAGTCCTGGTGTAGTTGTCTGTACATTCTCGTACTTCTTGGTCTTCTTATTGTAGACCTTCTTGTACTCAGTCAGCGTGCCAGTGTTCAACTTATTAAACTCGTCGTAATACTTGTTCTTAACATCCTGAGTTAGAATCATACCAAGTTCGCTCTGGGCCAGTTTATCCATGAACTCATTAAAAATGCCCTTATCAAGCTTAGATACAGCACGTGTCGGAAGAGTAGGTTCATCTCCCTTAACACCCTTTAGGGTATCTGTCAATAGCTGCAAGGGTGTAACCTTTGCTCCGCGTCCACCCTGGTAGATAGTCGCTGCAGTGTTAACCAACTGAGACCAGATACCAAATGCTTCAACCTGACCAATGGTCTTACCCTTGGCAGCGTATGCACCAATAATCTTCTTCTGTAGAGCAGAGTCATTCCAGAAATCATTAATCATTGTGTTAGTTGGCTTAAGGGTAGGAATGACTGTAGATACGGGCTTACCACCCTTCATCACCAGTCCACCAGGCTTATTAACTTCACCTAAGTACACAACTGCTGTACTTCCTAATCCACCTTGCTGCCAAATAGCACTGTCTGCTACTGCAAAGCCAGCAGCCGCTAGGTCTGCGGCTACTTCTTGTGAGATACCAGCAGGTGCATTCTCTGCAACCTTAATACCAGGGTCTAATGGTGCAGCATTGGTCTTCTTGGGAGGAGTCTTTGGCTTACCTGCTAGTTGACTATTGATGTCTGACAGTTCTTTACGGTACTTCTCTGATTCTTTTAATGAAGCAAGACGCTTTGCAGCAGTAGTTGCTGTGATATCTACCTTTGCGATAGAAGCAATCTTGTTAGATAGCCACTTCTTACGGGCTAATAGTTCTTCAGTAGTTGCCATATTATAGTCCTGAACCTAGATATTTGTCGTAGATTATATCTTGTGATAAGAATCTGTCATAAATGTTAGCGAATTCTAAGTCGCCAGCCTTGAGTTGATTCACATAATAATCAAGAACAATACGTATGTCAGCGTTCTCCTTAGCATCAATATTCTTAGATGGACGTCCACGTAGTGTGGTTGCAATACTGTCACGTACCTTCATGTATAGTGCAAGTGACTTCCATGTTGGCTCATCACCGTTATCTGCCATGAACTTCTCATTGGCTAGAATCTTCTTGAATCCAGCAACTGTCTTAGTTGTCTTTGTGCCATCGATATCCTTGTAATCCTGATACCATGGGCTAGCAATACCTGTTGGCTGTCCACTTACTGGGTCAATGTCAGATGCAAGTGACTGGATAACTGACTGCTTTGCAGCTAGTAAGTCCTCAGCACCATTCTGAGTCAGTGATGTAAGCCCACGCTTTTCAAGGTGTGCATCAATAATAGACATAGCACGGCGATACTTAGCCCAACCCTCACGTGCAGCGTTCTGCTGCTGCGCTTCCTTAGGGTCTTGCTTACCGCGGAACTTCTCAGGTGTACCTGGAGAGATAGATGTCTCTGATTGCCACCAGTATGCTGTTGGATTATACTTAGCAGCGTTACTTCCCTGAGTAATAAGTCCAACTAGTTTCATGTTATCGCCTGATACATCAGCAATTAAGTCAGTGTATCGCTTAGCATTCTGCACATCATCCATTGTAGCCTGTGAACCTGTAGGGTTCTTAGACAAAGATGTAGCAAATTCGAAGTACTCTGGATAGTCTGAAAGGAACTTAGCGTCTGCACCTAGGCCATATGTACGGCTGTACTCACGCCACTTGTCCATATAGAAACGATATGGGCTTTCAAACTGTGGTGCGAATGGTAGAATAAGGTTAGCTGCTACACGCATCTTATAGAATGCATCAGTCTTCTTCTTGATTTCACCATCAGTTAGGTACGGAGTACCTGCTTCTTGTGCCTTCTGCTGTTCAGTTAACCAAATAAGCTGGTATGTCTTAGCATAGTCATCGTTGTTAAGGCCTTGTACAGCCTTGATTCCGTTACGCATCCATGTAGGTAGGAACTGACTTAGTGATGCATCAGGTCCATATGGGAATGCAAACGATACAACCTCAGATAGTTCTGGCTTTAACTTCAGAACATTAGCAACTGGAATAGCAGCAAATGGTCCAACAGATACACCGAATGGATTACCTTGGAAGATAACATCTAGGCTTCGCTTGCTGATACCAATCTGGTCAAGTGAGGATAAACCCTCACCAATTATTGGAAGCTTCTTTAATGCACTTGGAATTGGCAGCCACATTGTATCATTAGGATTCAATGGGTTGTCTGTGCCGACTGGGTCGCCATTTTCATCAGTGATAAGGCCTGCACGGTTAGGTGCATTCCATACAATGTTAGCACGGTTAAGCAACTGAGGCTTATCTAGTGCAATATTGAACCATGTCTTTACTGCATTCTCTTGTGCAGAGAAGAATGGTGACACAAAGCGTAGCATATGTGCAGCATTAGAGCGACGTTCTACGTTATAGAGTACAGCCTTAACACCCTTAAGTGCATCAGCACGAGCAGCTGAAGTTAACTTGTACTGTAGGTCAGCAAACTCTTCACGAGTAAATGTTCCGCCCTTTAAGAACTCTGCTGTTTCAAAGCGCTTCTTAATAGACTTCTCATATAGGTCAATGAATAGTGGGTGACGTGCCCAGTTATCTTCAGGTATCTGTGCTAGATACTTAAACAAAGAACTTGTAACCTGACGTGAAATAGCACGTGGCTTTAGGTTCATGTTGGCATCTAGTAGGTGGCCGTGTACAATAGGCAGAGCCTGTGGGTCACGTACTGCGTTACGAAGGAACTCTTCTGTAACCTTGCCTGCTTCTTCACCAGGAAGGGCTGACATAATCTTCTCACGAATACCATATCCATCAGGAATGTAGTTATCTAAGAACTTCTGCGCTGTTACTACATACTCTAGTGACTCAGCACGAGCAACGCCTAAGCGTGCACGTAGTTCCTTGTTATCTGCTAGTTCCTTGGCTACTTCATCTACTGACTTACCAGCCATAAGGCCACGAGGTACAGCAGCGTTAGCAAAAGTCTCGTTGATAGCATTCGTCCACTCTTGGTAATAGTTAACATCACCAGGACGTACAGCACCACGGCCCTTGCTTGCTACGTTGGCACCATAAATGGTTGAGTAGTCTTCCATCAATGAGTAGAATGTCTGTTGTGATGAGTTCAGCTCACGGAATAGTCCACCATTAGGTCCACCAAAAGCGCCATATACCTTGTACTTCGCACCATCAATGCCATTGACTGTGGATGTAAGTTCAATATCAGCTTCGCCAATACGCTTCTTGCGTGATGCTACCTTTGCCTGCTCAAGCTTAGTTAAAGCAGCATTGTTAGAATCGTATACTGCGTTTGCTGTATCTAGCGCCTTGCGCTTTACAACAAGTTCACCAATTAAATCTGCATTATCTGGTTCTAGTATAACACGGGCGTCAAGGTTTTCTACTTCCTTGGTAAGACGTGCAATCTCTGTTCCAGTTATCTGAAGCTCGCTCTTGACCTTCTTGTAATCAGTCTTACCTGGAGCGTTGTAGTTATCAATCATGCGATTCTTGGCTGCACGTGTGTTATCAACTAAGTCTCTGATACCTTCACCAGCGTGACGAAGGGAAGCCATCGCGCCGACTGTAGCCCAGATACGTAACTGTGAGTCAACTGCGTTACGGATAGGATATCCAAGGCGCAGAAGAACTGCAGCCTTCCATAGGTCAGATGTCAATGCAATTTTATCGTGGATACTTCCACCAACAGCACGAAGTGCGCTAGCATTTTGCTTGATAACTGCATCAATTGAGTCAAAGTCTGCGATAGGCAGGAAGTTTGCTGTCTGAGATTCAAACAATGGAACCTTGACCATCTGATTTAATTCATGGTCGTACAGGAATCCTTCTTCTTTGGACTCACGCAATTTACCAGCACGCAATTGTGTGTGATAATTGAAAAGCTGTTCAGCATCATCTGCAGAAATACCGTTTTTAGCAGCAACGATTCTGTAACCAGTCTGCTCAAGCTCATTAATGACACGAGCACGTGCTTCAGGCGTAGAAGCTGCAGCATATTGCTCTACATATGAGATAGCATCGTTAGATGTGAAGGTTCCTTCCTTCACTCGTGTGATAAATGCAGTAGGATTCTTAGGTGTAACCTTGGATAACTGAATCAAACGGTCTGTGACGGCTGTCACTTCGCGGATAGAGTCACCTTCGTTAAGATTAATGACGCCACTTGGACGCTCACGCTGTCCCCAACTGACTTTGTAGTACAGTTTGTGGAATGGTGTTGGCTGATACATTGTAATTTTTGCGTCAGCAACAGCATTTGAGTGGTATGGAACGCTGCGAGCAGTGGCTAAGAACTTGCCAGTAGCCTGGCCAATCTTAGAAACACCCTCAACCATCGCAGGTTCTTCAGCAATTCCTAGTAATGTATCAACATAACGGTCATGCTTTGCCCATGCTGAGATAAAATCACGGTCAGCTTGAATCTCTTCAGGTGAGCGCAATGCAAACTGAAGCATATCGTCAGTTGTTCCATTGATTAATTTAGATTCTTCGTTAAGAAGTACCTTATAATCACTCATTGACAACTCACCATTTGCAATACGCAAAGGTGCTGCGATGTCTGGACGATTTAGTGTATCAAGAATATCTACACCACTCTTGTCACCCATAACTGCAAGCATAGTATTGATTGCTTCTTCTTTAGTTGCAGTAGTTCCAAGAAGGTATGACACTGTAGCCTGGTTGTTAGAACCCTTAACCCAAGGGTGATTCTGTGCCCAAGCAATATCATTCTTTGCAAAGTCGTCAGCTAGTGCATCATACTTCTTAGCAAGAGGATTTGTTGTTGGAATACCAGAGCGAACCTCACGAAGAGCGATGATTGCATCCTTAGCAGAATCAGCAGCACGCTGAGTAGCAACAAGTTTTCCGCCTACAATAGTTACATCTGCAGCAAACTGTGTAATTGTATCGATGGTGCCAGAGATGCCTTTACCCATAAGGCTATCGTTAAACGCAGCCTCACGTTGCTTCTCATCGTAGATGTCAAAATCTGAATCCATAAACTTTGGAGTCAGGTCATCTGGTAAGAAAGATAGTGCTTGGCCAAACTGAGATGTCAGTGCTTGACCAAAAGAAATTTCATTGCGTGCTTCCCACGCTTTTTTCCAAGACTCAGAGATGCCCATGTTTGGGTCGCGCTGTGCAAATAATGTAACTGCTGACAAAGGCTCACGCAAAAGGTTACGGTTGGTTGCCTCAACTGCAGCAAGAACTCCACCAACTGGGCGAAGTGTATTCTTGCCAAGGTCAATAGTTGCTTGTTTGAATGTATTAAGAACACCATTGTATTCTTCTCTATCATTCCAAGGAGCAGTTGCAATATCCCAAGCAAACTTAGGTACAGAAATAATTGGAAGAGCAAGGGCGACATCTAGGCCCCAGTCTCTGGTTCCTTTCGCAAGGTCACCGATACGGTTCCAAATATTCATTACAGCCCATTCATCAAGATTGCTAGTGCACGCCTTGTTTCAGGGGAAGTATTTTCACGAGATGCTACGAAACTTAAAACTGGATAGTATGATGCAATGCTCTTGTTGAACTGAGCAGCATTATCTTGGTTGCTAGGAAGCATCAATGCTTCTGAACCAGGACCTGCACCCATGTTAATACCAGCAGTTACTGGCTCATCAGGGTTCATTGTTGGAGCTGTAAGTGGTACAGCAGGAGGCATATCTGGAGCAACGTTCATTGGTTGTCTTCCAGGAGGTGGAGTAGTCGGTGCCTTGGCCATAGGAGCAGAAGCTGCTTGGTCATTAATTTGCTTGTTCATACCGTAAGAGTATCCTGATGCTGCACGGCCTGACTGACCTGAGCCACCTGTACCAGAAACATTGGCAGGATTATTCTGCGGCGCTGTTGGGCGCATTCCTCCACGATTTTCAGCCATTGTTCCTCCTACTTAGTTTCTTGTTCAAGAATGTGAAACGGCGGAGCCGTCTCGTTATTGTTTAATGCTGCAATTCTCATTGCATCTAATGTACCTACACCAGCATGTAGCGCTCCTACGGCGAAATCTCCACCAGAGCCAATGCCATAAAAACCTGTATTATTCATACCAACTGCAAAATCAGAATCAACCTCGAAGATTGTTCCATTGATTGCAATTAAAAGACTTAGTTCAAACTTGTCACCTGAATCATTTGAGCCTTTATTCAAATCTACACCAGCCTCAGCTAGTGTCGCTTTAAGACTTGGTACGACTTTGTTAATCATAAACTCGTACAAGTTTGTCTTTGCTTTAACTGTGACTAGTGGAGGCGTCCACCCATGGAGTACCACTTGCAAAGCACGATAGTCACCAGCACCACTAATAATGTAACTTCCACGTTCAACCGCCTTAACCATATCAGAGTGTGTATAAACCTTACCGCCTGCGGCAATTCGGCTATCGCTGACAATGACACAGCCGTGTTCTAATTGTACACCAACGATAGTAGTCAAGATTTCACCTACTTATTAAGATACTCTATAGCACTTAAAAGAGTGGATATATTATCCTTAAAGTTCCCTAGTGCTAAATTACAGTGATGACAAAGTAACCCACGAACTTCTCCAGTTGTGTGGCTATGGTCTACGTGAAATCTTCCCTTACCATTAGGCGTATCTGTTTTACATATTGCACAGCAGCTACCTTGAGATTCTAGAATAGAGTCGTACTGTTCAATAGTTAAGCCATATGTAGATTTAAGGGCATAACGACGACGTATATCAGGATTGACTTTTGGTCGCTTCCTATTTGTTGTCATTGTCCCCTCCTAATTTACATACGTCGCGTTGAACGAACGCTTGCTGTCGGTGTTCCGCTTCCTGTAATGCCTGATAGTAAGCTCATAATGTCAGGTGGTGCTGCCTCAATCTGAGGGGTAGCGCCTCCTGCTGGAGTACCAGCGGGAACAGGGGACGGTTGCTCAACCGCTTGTTGGGCTCCAGCAGGAGGAACTGGTTGCTGCTGTGGGCTAAAGACTTCTTCAATGACGTCTTCTAGTGCCTGTCCCTTTTGGCGTGCCTTGATGACAGCAGCAATCTGACGCACTACTTCAGAAGCGTCCTGGCCTTGCATTGCCATCTGTGGTATCGCTTGAGAGAGTGCAGTAATGGAACCGAGTAATGACTGACGCATATTCTCGATTTCAATCTTTTCTAGTTCTTGGGTTACGTTAACTGTGAATGGAAGTTCACGCATTGCCATATCCTTGGAGATGAGTCCACCACCAAGTGCTTGAAGCATAAAGATAAGTCCTTGTGCAGGGTTAAGACCTGCAAGCATTCCATAACGAACATCAGCAGAGTAATCACCCTTGATGTCCTTCTTTGGAGAGTATGTGATTTCGTAAGGTGAACCTGAGTCAACACCACGGATAGTCTTCTCTTGTGGGAAAATCTTCTCATCTACTTCAAAGCAGATGCTGATTACATCACGAAGAGCAGAAGCAAAGATTGCTTGTGCTGACTTAACCTGTGTATCAAAGGCTCCCATAAGAGCCTGTACGCCTTGACCAGTAACAACAGATGCGTTAACGTTACCAGTACGTGACTCAGGATAACGAGCACCAACACGCAACTCTTGGTTGAGAAGTGTCTGCTCAGTAAATGCTCCTGCTGGAATATTAAGTTCTACACGACGAACACCTGCTGGGTTAGCTGTACGAATAACAGCGTCGCCACCTAGTTGTAGCTCCTGTACATCTTGTGGAAGTACGATAGGAGACTGTACAGATTTCTCTGCAGCTTCCATTGCAAGCAACGCAAAGCGATTGCGAAGCAACTGGATACCTAGGATATCATCAAACTGTCCACGTAGTTCATCGTCGATAGATGGCTTACGTGCTACTACAACCATCATCTTACCTAATGGATTCTTAGCACGTGATAGTACTAGGTTATCCTTTGTAGGGATGTAGATGATTGATTGGTCTTTGTCGAAGTAGCGAACCATTTCAACCTGAGTGTTCAAGTCCTGGCGGTAACCGTGGCCACCTAGCAAGGAGTATTCATACTCAGGGAACAGTGAGACTAGCTCTGCCAAAGAAGTCATGTAGCGTTTTGCAAAGGCAATGCAGCGTCCGTAGCGGTCGAATTCTGGGTAAGCACCCAGTGGGTTTTCTAGGCGGATGCGTGGCATCTTTGCTTCCTCATCCAACTCAATAAAGAATGGGAGGAAACCGTATGTTAGGTACCAGTCAGCACCTTGGTACATCGCTACTGAAAGGTCAGAGTGCGAGAAGTAGTTAGAGGCAATACGTGTGCGCTTGTCAGCAAATGTACGTGCT
>CAZUUI010000065.1:0-4023 GCA_964622955.1 uncultured Chitinophagaceae bacterium
TATTGCGGGTGGATTTTTAGCATTATTCTTCCCTTGTACCTTTCCTATGATCCCAATGACAATGAGTTTTTTCCTAAAAGGAAGTGCCGAAAATAAGAAAAAAGGAACTCGAAATGCCATTTTATATGGATTTGCAATATTTTTGGTGTATTTCTTATTTAGTTTGCCGTTTACATTTCTTGGATTGAGTAGCGATTTTCTCAATGATTTCTCTACCAATATTTGGGTAAATCTTGTGTTTTTTGTCATTTTCATATTCTTTGCATTTTCATTATTTGGATACTACGACATTTCTATGCCATCCAGCATTGCTACCAAAATGGATAGCAAAAGTGATGCAGGAAGTTTTATAGGAATTTTCTTTATGGCATTGACCTTAGCGATTGTATCTTTCTCTTGTACAGGGCCTATTTTAGGATTGGTATTGGGAAATCTACAAAATGTAAACTTAATTATGCCCGCATTTTCAGGGTTTGGGTTAGGGCTTGGTATTCCATTTGCACTTTTTGCATTATTCCCTAATTTATTAAAATCTTTGCCAAAATCAGGTAGCTGGCTGGATGTAGTAAAAGTTGTATTTGGATTTATCGAATTGGCTTTTGCATTCAAATTCTTATCCAATGCCGACCTTGTAAAACAATGGGGATTTTTGAAAAGAGAATTGTTTGTAGCTATTTGGATTGTAATCAGTGTATTGTGCGGTATGTATTTGATGGGCTGGTTTAGCTTTAAAAAAGGCGCTACTATCAAGAAAACTATTACTACCTATATTTTATCGGCTGTATTTTTTATCTTTTCAGCGTATTTGGTTACCGATTTCTTTGGAGGCGAATTGCAGCTTATCAGTGGATTTCCACCACCAAAATCGTACAGTTTTGCAAAACAACCCGAAAAATTCAACACACATATCAATGATTACGAAGGTGCATTGGCATTGGCACAAAAAGAAAACAAACCGTTGATGATAGATTTTACAGGCTGGGCGTGTGTCAATTGTAGAAAAATGGAAGAGCAAGTATGGATAGCACCTGAAGTCTACGACATTTTGAGCAAAAAATATGTAATTGTATCGTTGTATGTAGATGAAAAAAGAGAATTGCCAAAAGAAGAACAATATTTCTCTAAATCCTTGAATAAGCAAGTAGTAACGGTAGGAAATAAATGGACCGATTTTGAATTGACCAATTTCAAACAAGTGACTCAGCCGCTTTATGTAATTATACATCCACATAAAAAACAAATTATCAATAAGCCATTTGGTGGATTTACCGACAAAAAAACGTATTTAGAGTTTTTGAATTGTGGCTTGGAAGGAATGAAAAAGTAGCAGTATATGACCGTAGAAACGTATCTAAATCAACTAGTTACAGAGCGCATAGAACCTATGCATAAGATTAGACAAAGCATATTGGACAATCTTCCAAAAGGTTTTGAAGAATGTATCAATTATGGTATGTTAGGCTACGTTATTCCTCATTCAATCTATCCAGCGGGCTATCATTGCGACCCAAAATTGCCATTGCCATTTATGGGACTGGCATCTCAAAAAAGCCATATTGGTTTCTATCATATGGGGATTTATGCCGATGCTACGCTTTTAAATTGGTTTCAAGCGGAATATGCAAAAGTATGTAAATACAAACTGGATATGGGCAAATCGTGCATTCGATTCAAAAAAATGGAGGATATCCCCTTCGATTTGATAGGCGAATTGGTTGGAAAAATATCGGTTAAAGACTGGATTTCGATGTACGAAAACAATCTCAAACGTTAGGCTTCTTGCAGATAATTTAAACTCTTATTTCCCACATTGAATATCAAATCCAAAATAGACAAATCGGATTGAAATTCATATTTGTTTCTAAAAACTTGAGGGTAGCTCGGAAGGGATTCGTAGACATTGGGTTCAAATGAAATGGGAATAGAAGCACTTTCATCCACTTTTGTATGAATTTCCACTTTCAAGATTTTTGAAATTGTATTGAAAAGTTCTAGATTAAATTCTTGAAGCGATGTATGGCTGGAGCCATATACTCTAGCGATTTTATCGATATAAAACTCATAAAAAGGGCTCTTTGAATACGCACTTTGGAGTGCCATCAAATGTTTTGCACGCCAATTTTCTTGATTTGACATCGATATTTCACAATAAGGAATTCGGCTTCCTCTTCCACCTTCCAGCGGAATACTCAGCGTTTGAATACCATTGGCGGTAGCTATAAGTGTTCGATTGGTATACGATTTTTTATCTAATTTTCGAGAAAAAGAAAAAACCACTTCTTCTTGCTTCAATATTTGTTTCCAAAAATTGATATTTCCACAAAAAGGTAATAAAAAAGGTCTTACATTTTCCATTATTAAAATGTTTTTCTTTATATTTCAACTTCTTTATAAAATCCTAAAATTTGTAACATCCATAATCTTTTTTGCGTTTTCCATTACTACTGCCAAAAGATTCGTAAGTGTCTTCTTTGGGGCTGGAACGAAACGGATTGATTTTTAATGCTAAATAAAAATCTGCCGAATTCAATTTAGCTTGTTTGAACAACAAGGCATTTAATTGATCGGACCCTACCGTCAAAAAACCAAGTCTAATATAGGCTCCCAATCCAAATATTTTATCTTCGATTAACGAAAGTGGCATTCCTATTTCAAGCCATCTTTTTTCGAATCTTGGCACAATTCCCATAAAGTTCATAGCCAATACTTGTCTTTCGCCTAGCACAATTCTTCGTTGAACAGATGCATTGACAAAAACATTTTTTATAGCTCTATAATCCACTGTCAAATTTAAACTTGTGGGCAATGCCATAGAAAAAGATTGACTGACCTGAGAAGCCAAAGGGTCGTCGTAGACAATAGATGAACTCGTCTGTACAATATCATCAATATATCTGCTTCCATTGAGATATTTTGTAGGAACTGACGTAGCCGAAGAAATGAGATATTTGTGTACTTGAGCATTTTTGTCAAATTGAATAGCGCCAATATCTTTGATAGATGCGCCTATTTTCATAGCATATTCTGTAGGAAACTCTTCTTCTTCGGCATCGCTCTGTGGCACCAGATATTCTACTCCTAAATCCAGTCCATATCCTTTGCCATTTTGAGTATATTTGTAGTCATTGAGATTGGTAGATTTTCCTGTACTAAATCCTATTTCTACATTTGAGCTTCCGGTAATTATACTGTCTTGAATTTTTACAAAATTAAAGTTGGATTTATTAGCTATATAACCCGCTTCAAACCCCATCAAATACTTGAAATTTGCTCCTATAGAAATTTCATGACCCGAATTTCCAATCGGAATTTTCTTAGCCGCATTTATCCCAATTTCCGACCATTGCATAAACCCTACAGAAAATGGGTCTACTTGTCTTTTGGAAAAATCCACAATATTTTTTAAATCATAATAATTGAAAAATGCGGGAACATCTGATGCACTAAAAGCTGCACGTGCATTGGTAAAAAATCCAAATGAAAAATCTTTGACACGAAAAACCAACGAAGGTCCATGTAGGACGGTATTAAACATCAATCCTACATAATTAGAGGTAGGATTATTCATATAAAATAATGCATTCTTATCGGGATTGTAATTAGCGGGCAATGAATCTGACGCATTTTTTACTTCTTTTTGTCCATTGATAAGACTTAAACCACTTTCATTGGCTATAAAGCCCGTTTGTGTATAAAATCCTATGCCAAATCCTACTAAATTGGCATCCCATTTGATTTTTTGACTGGTAAAAAAAGCTGGATTATCTTGAATCCCTAACGAACCCGAATAATTTGAACGATAAAGTCCATAATATTTTTGAGAAAATAAAACCGTACTCCCCAACCATAAAAGAATCAAAATATATCGCCTCATCCTTTTCAATAACGTTCAAAGTGCAAAAATAATCTAATATTTCTAAAAAAATAATACAATATAATATAAAAATGAACTAAATTTACAATGTATGCTTTATAATAATGCAATAAAATAATTTTATGGAAAAATCAATATCTTTAATTGCG